>JAIXRD010000029.1 GCA_027485365.1 Cryomorphaceae bacterium
ATAAAAACGTTCCAAGTAAACTTCGAATCTGTTGACGAATTTCTCCTTTGGCTACATGGTCTACGGTTTCAAATATCGTTAGGCTGGGATCCAATTGCTCCGCTTGGTCTTGGGCGAAATACCCAATCCCCACGTTATGCCCGTATTCTACTTCTCCAGTGTATTCAATCTGATTCATCATGATTTTAAGCAAGGTAGATTTACCAACACCGTTAGGTCCCAAAAGCGCGATCTTTTCGCCGCGTCCAACGGAAATAGATACCGAATGAAACAATGGTTTTTCGTAGGTTTTTCCAACCCCCTCCATGTTAAGTACCCATTTTCCAGGTTGCACGCTGAGTGGAAAGCGCACCCGCATTCCCCCGTAGTTATCGCGCTCAATTTCTATGCGTTCGGTTCGATCTAACTTTTTAATTAAGGATTGAGCAAAGGCCGCTTTTGATTGCTTCGCACGGAATTTTTCAATCAACATTTCGGTTTGCTTGATGTCTTTATCTTGTTGCTTCTTGGCTTGCTCCAGACGTTCGGTATCTTCTTCACGTCGTTCCTTGTATTTTGAGTATCCAAACGGAAAATCCATCACCCTTCCCATACTAATATCCAGCGTGCGCTTCGTAACGTTGTCTAGGAATAATCGGTCGTGCGAAATCAAGATGACTGCTCCGGTAAAGCGCTGAAGGTATTGTTCCAACCAAGCAATGGAGAGGATGTCTAGGTGATTTGTTGGTTCGTCCAGCAACAGGGCATCGGGTTCATTTACAAGAATTCGAGCGAGTTCTGCACGCATTTTCCAACCGCCTGAGAATGTGTCTAGGGGACGATGAACCTCTTCTTTGTCGAATCCAAGCCCTTCGAGTACCGCCATGATTTTTTCTTCCCAGTTATACCCATCGTGTATTTGAAAGGATTGGTTGGCATCAGACAATTCATCGAGTAAGGCTAAATAAGAATCAGATTCGTAGTCTGTTCGTGTGGTTAATGCTTCGTTGATTTGTTCGATTTTCTCATTCAGTTCGGTGAGTACCACGTTAGAAGTAACTAAATATTCAAACACCGATTTGGAGGTGTTTATTTTAATGTCCTGGGATAGCATCCCGATTTTCATCTCTTTTGGCAGGTGAATTCTGCCCTCTGACGGTTGTATTTGTCCAGTTAATAAACGAAGCATGGTGGATTTACCTGCACCATTTTTACCGACTAATCCGATTTTGTCTCCGCGATTAATTTGCAGGCTAACGTCAGAGAATAAAAACCCTTGAGGGAGAAAATAACCAAGTTTTTCGAGTGAAATCATGTGCAAAAATACGGCAATGTTTGCAGAGTGCACAGGATTTTATTTGGCAATGCGTTTCTTAAAATTTCACAAAAGCGAACCAAATCCGAGAAAAAATGTTTATTTTGTATAAAATTCAACTTTTAACATGGGTAGACCACCAACACGACCGGCACGCTTAAAGAATGGCTTTTACATAGAACTTAAAGTGCCTGGTACAAGTTCAATACTAATACGAAGAGACACCAGAGAACAAATGATGATGGCCGCCGAAGAATACGCGCGTACTAAAACCGTTATTATTCGAGGTGAAATGTTTAACGATAAATGGATCGCTGAAGATTCTAAAAGTTAAATGAATCAGAAGTCCTTTGGATTTATTCCGTGGCTTGTTTTCTTTTTTGTAGCCTTAGTTTCAATTCCGTTTTTTATTTGGTTTGATTTTCTTGGGATAGCAAAATTCGTGGGGATAGCTGTTACTGTTATTTTAGTAGTAGTGCTTAGAATTTGGCTTTATCGCTTGGGTAAATTAGGTAAGGCGCCTCGGGTGTCATTAAATTCAAACGACGTATACGAATTGAATAGATTTATGCCAGCCCTGTCCTCGCTTCCTATAACAGAACAACGTGCTTTTCAGCATCGAATCGGATTGATTATGTCGCATATTACGGTTCAACATGAGGCATCTGTTAGCTCAATAAATACCTCACCCAAAGTTCTTGCAATGGTTGGTGCGTCCCTATTTTTGATGAATGGTCTTGAATCTCAACAGGAATTAACTTTTCTGCTTAGCGAGAACACTACCCTGCAGATAAATGACAATCAATTGTCTATTTCTTTAGAGGCTGCCTTGGATGTATTGAGTTCCTTTAGCACCGAACAGATCCTTCTTGCCATAGCTGCTTAGTGTTTTTTCCAATCGCTTAATTTGGTACTCAACCCGATGGAGTTATTCATACCAGCTTTAGAATATACCATAAAGCCATAATCTAACCTGAATTTCCGGAAATTGAGTCCTACACCGAAGGATAAGCCAGCTAAACCTGGTGCTTGTTCCAATTTTAATTCTTGTCTTCGGTGGTAATCAAATCCGATGCGTAATTGAAATACACCCTTAGTTACTAATTCCGCTTGCACTGCCAAATGTCGTGCGAGTTGTTCAACAAAGCCAACGCTTGGAGGTTGTATGGTGTCTCCAGTTAGGCCGTCAATTTTCGGTAAAATCGAGGGGTCATAATATCCGATTTTCCATTGATTTAAGTGATGTCCAATGAACGTGAATCGGAATGGGGCGTGTTTTAGTTTAACGCTCACACTGCTTTGAATTTCGAGTGGAAGTGGATTCAGTGCATCATCCAGCCCGGTATATCCTTTAAGTTGAACACCAACGTTTCGTGCGAGCAAGGTCGCATGAATCAATTCGTTTGAATGGTGGTATTGTACAGCAAAACTACCGGCTAAGCCATAGGAGGAATATGTTTCTAAATACGATCCAATGATTCCTGCATTAACTCCTAAGGTAAACACGGGATTTAATTGGTATGCATAACTAGCCCCCGCTTGAAAATCAAAGGCACTGAATGTATTTGTGGTGTTTCCTGTGGCGTCATAGCCTTGAAAAGACCCATAACTTACGTGACGAATGTAGGGGACTAAAATCCCCTTTTTTACAGAAATTGCGGTGGATATTGTACCAAAAGTTATTCCCGAAGGCAGTATGGCTTGTTGAATCGAGTAGTTCCCGAGCATAGATTCATTGGCCAAGGAGGGGTTGATTATTGCAAAATCAAGTGTTTTATCTGCGGTTGGAGAGGCGTATCCTCCAAGTCCTGCGGCACGCGCTCCTGTGGGTAAATTTAAAAATCCAAACACATAGTTTCCACCGAGTTGCGCATGAACATGCATTGATGCCAAACTAATCAGTAATAATAAGAGGGTATAGAATAACTTCATCGGCGCTTGTCAACGGCAAATTAACACTAAAATTGTTTAATTTTAATGAAAAAAGCGCATGGATTTTTTAGCCGCAGCAAGTTCCTTAGTTTTAGTTGGTAACCACGCCAAATCATTGATCCCAAGGGATGTGTTTTCAAGTGTTCATTCGTTAACTTATGTTTCGGGTTCAGTTACTGAGGGCACCGGTGGATTGCTCTTAGACTCAAGTAAGTCAAATCCTGTACTTTGTTTGAGTTATACACCAGAATCACTTGCGGATGCAATCAACACATCTTTGGATGAATCCTCAAACACCATTTTAATAGGCGATCCCAGTGAGTGGATTATGGCAGCGGCATTAAGCCAATATATGGATTCGAAGGTCTTGGCAGCAGCCTTTTTTGTATATCCTGTCGGAATGGCGGCCTTGGATAGCCGTAAAGAACTTGCGCAGTTGATTTTACAATTAAAATCAAAGAATATTCCGACATTTTTACTTCGCAATCCGGAAGTATTTTTTGAGGGAGTTGAACCAAATTTACCTTGGTTTGTACAACAACTTCAAGAGGGCATATCAATGGGTACACACATTGAGTACCTGTGCGGATTGTCACAGTCCTCTACAATAGATTCAAATGGTAGATAAAAAACATATCGACGTAATTTTCACCGAGCTCTTAAATCGTTATCAAGGGTTTTTCTTACATCAAATTCGCTTGAAATTTGAAGGAGAAGAAGTATATGACGTTTACCAAGAATTTTGCATTCACCTCTATCAGATTTTATCGACCAAATATTCTACAGATATTGATTTGTTTAACACGCGCTCATGGTTAAAGGCGGTAGTTTCTAACTTTAGTATATCCATGCTGCGCAAAAAGAATAAAAAGCGAAAAGTAAATTTGATTTCTGAGGAAAAAACAAGCATTGCCCGGGCAAATTATTCGGACGAATCTTACAATACTGATCAACCCAAAGGTGAACCTGATTATTTTCACGCGATGTCCGATGTATTACTTCACTTGAGCAAACGCGATGCTTTAATGCTAAAGCTTAAGTATTATTATGGTGTTCCTTCCTCGCGAATAGCGCGAATCTTGAATGTAGCTCATGTGGATGTAACGATTGGTCGTTTAAAGCAGCGAATCATACGCAAATCAGGAATCAATGATTTAGATGCCTTGTTGCGGACTTACCCTTGGTTGACATAAGCTAAACTCAGTACGCCATGTGGCGCTCTTTCTTTTCAGCGAAAATATCAGCAATGGTTACAAGGATTCCGGTTTCTTCTACGCCGCCAAATTCTGGATTCACCGCGGTGCCAAACGTTTTCATGGTAGGCGATAAATTCATATAAATATTTACTAAAGGTGGGATGAACTCACCTTTTTCTCGAATGTGCGCATTGAGCACTTTAAATCCATCCTTAAAATCTAAGCCCTTCAATTGACTGTCCACATAGGCACGATCATAGTCTTGAATCAGTGGATGAAAAGGTTTCATTAGGCCTTCATTATCCGGAAAATACGTATGCATGAAATGCAATAAGAAATCTCTGCTCGAGGTATCGTAATTCGGATACATGGTTACTTTTCCAAAAAAGTACTTAATCTCAGGATGCTCACGAACCAATACACCCAATCCATCCCAAATATTATCCAATGCGAATAATCCTTTTCTTGGATTTACCGTAGGTTGAAAATTAGGTTGAACCCAACTTCTTCCCAATTCGATGGTGTAGGGTAGGTATTGCGTAATGAAGGTATCGGTGAAATCAAAATAATGCGTGGTTGATAAATGAATGATTCCTTGCTCATCAATGGCGCGATCGCAGAAGGCAAAGCGATATCCCCCTATGATTTCCTCATCTTCTGGCGACCAAACAATAAGTTGCTCATAGGCATATTCTCCAAGGTCATATTCATCGAGGTCGATAGACAAGCCTGTGCCACCTCCAGAAGCTCGAAACGTGATTTCTCTTAACCTTCCAATTTCTTGAACGACATTTGGAGCATTGGAATTGTTAACGATATAAATTTCATTATCACCTTTACGTGTTGTTCGAACTAAGCCATTTCTGTGGAGTTCCTCCTTCAGGATGGATTTAGGAATTGCTTCGATTATTGGTTCCATATTTGGTTGGTATGTTGTAAAGTAATTCTTTTATTTCTTGAGCAAGGCGCTGTTCATCCTTATTTTCCTCATTATTTAGAAGATGGATAGGATCGCCTACAGTAAAAACGATTTTCTTGCCACGTTGTTTATAGAGCTCGTCTGCAAGATATAGCATTTCAAGGGTTGTTTTGATGCCTAGCCAAGTTCTTAGGCGATGCAAGCCATAGAAAAAACGTGATAATTTTCCTTCGATGTGAATTGGAATTATCGGATGTCCAGTTGTTTTGGCATAGGTAACAAAGGTCCGCTTCCATTCAAGGTCTTTAATTACCCCCTGTTGCTTCCTGCTTACTAGGCCAGCCGGAAAAATACAAATCGCTTTATCCGAGTTGAACATCGCTGCAATCGTATCTCGCGTATCACTTCTATTTTTACCGTGTTTGTTTACACCTACAAATAAATCCTTTAAGGGTATAATATTTAAGAGTAAATCGTTTACCAAGAATACGAGGTCAGGTCGGTGATTTTTCATTGCGGCTATGAATGCCACCCCATCAACACCGCCTAAGGGGTGATTAAGCACTATAATAACTGGTCCTTGCTTTGGAATGCGCTCGATGCCGTTAAATACAGGTTGAATCTTTAAGTAATCAACAACGGCTTCACAGAATTCATAGTTTTTAAGATGACCATGTTTCTCTAAAAATGAATTGATTTCTTTTTGATGGATAATTCGTTCCAAATACGATATCGCAAAGCGAGGGAGCTTTTTAAGCAATTCCGGATTTTTGTCACCGATTAATTTTCGAACATCAATATGGAGCTCATTCATGGTTCGTAAAACTAGTAATAATACCGAACTTAAATATTGAATTCTATCCGTAAGCCGTCAAATGCTGGATTTACTCCCTGTGGAAGTTTAGCGGAAATTTCATCGTGCGTACCAAACAAATGGGATATATGTGTTAAATAAGTTTGCTGCGGTTTAATGTCATCAATGAATGCAAGCGCCTCTTCTAAATTGAAATGAGAAATGTGGTGCGATTCGTGCAAACAATTTATAATTAGTATTGGAATACCTCTCAACAACTTCCTTGACGACTCAGGAATGGTTTTCGCGTCGGTAATATATGCCAAATCCCCGATTCGATAACCGAAGACACGCATTGCGTGATGCCAAACAGGAATCGGTGTGAAGGTAAAACCATCGATAACAAAGGGGGCTTCATCAATTTCATGGACAGTAACTTTGGGAATTCCTGGGTAATTCCCTTTGAAAATATAAGAATAGCTCTGATGCAACGCGGCCACCACTTCCTTCGGAGCATACAAAGGCATCGCTTGCTCGTGAACGTAATTAAATGCACGGACGTCATCAAGACCAGAAATGTGGTCCCTGTGCTCGTGTGTATACAAGATTGCATTTAAGTGTTTTACTTGCTCTCGAAGTATTTGATACCTGAAATCTGGACCTGAATCTATGCAATACGTAAATTCATTGATTTGAATCAAAACACTACTTCTCAGACGCTTGTCTTTTTTATCCCGAGATTCGCAAACATGGCAAGAACAAACCGGCATCGGTACACCTTGTGATGTTCCAGTACCCAGGAATATAAGCTTACCTTTCACAGCCGAACAAGTTTAAATCCTTCCCCTTTCCGAAGGTATAGATTAATAATAGAGCGAATGTCACGGTTCTCATCTTTAACTTCAATAAAACGCTTCCATTGTTCCGGAGGGGCACTGTTGAAATGAAATGGCGCATAGCCATGACCCCGATACGTTCCCCGTTCAATCCAAATGATACTTCGTTCCATTTTTGAACGTCCTTTATCGATGATGTAGAAGGTGTCCTCTTCATAACTCATGGAACGGATAAGCTTGTTTACTTTTTCATTGTAGATTTCAGCGGGTTCGTGACCGATGCATGCGCCTTCGCACTGTTTAATTGAATATTGAAAACACGCGTCTTTGGTCGGATAAACTCCATTGATTTTTTGACATAGGCCAAATTGGTCACCTCGGTTTTTTATAAATTCATGGGCCTCTTTCCTAGAATTGAAATAGGTTAGGGGGGCGGCGCTTGATTTGCTCGTTAGGCCAACCGTTAAACTTAAGTAGCCTTGTTCATTGGGTTCATCATAGAGTCCATATGTGAAAATGGATTTCCTGAGTTGACGGTTGAATTTAGGCTTGAGCGCTTTGATCAGTTCGCTTTCTAATAACATAGCAATTAACTCAGAACCTGTTGTATGATGTTCAATGCGCGCAATTTCTTGCATCATAATACTGCCTTTGCTTGTTGAATTATTACGTAAGTGCTGTTCTACGCGTTTTTTAATGTTCTTGCTTTTACCTATGTAGATGAGGTGATTGAATTCGTCATAAAAACGGTACACTCCCGCTTTGGTTGGTAATTCATCCACCACGGCAATGTCAAGTTTTGGATTTACCTTTTTAGGATTGATTTCATGCTGAATAAACGACTCTAATTGATTGGGGTCTTTGTGATAAATCAGGTCAAATATTTTTGTAGTAGCCAAAGCATCTCCGCCAGCGCGGTGTCTTCCGTCAATCTGAATTCCTAGCGCATTGGAAAGCTTCCCTAAACTATACGAATCATGTCCGGGGATTACATACCTTGAAGCACGAACGGTGCATAAGTGTGGGTATCTGAAATCAAAACCAAGACTCCGGAATTCATGACGAAGCATCCCATAATCAAATCCAACATTGTGGGCTACAAATACACATCCATCACAAAAAGAAAGGATATCTTTTGCGAGTTCATAAAATTTAGGTGATTCTGCAACCATGTGATTCGTAATGCCCGTCAAACGAACAATAAACTCCGGGATAGGCTGTTCTGGATTAATCAAGGATATTAACTCATCAATGATTTGAATCCCATCGTATTTATACATAGCAATTTCTGTAATCTTCGATTGCTTTGGGCTTCCACCGGTTGTTTCAACATCAACAATTACAAAATGCATGTTGCGAAATTAAAAATCTTGGCTTAATGTCTTGCCTTTATTGCATTAAACAATTATCATGAGATTTTCAATTTTAAGTATAATGCTATGCATTTATGGCATATTAAGGCCAAAAACCACAGTAAGTGGGCGTGTTTCTGGTAAATGGACCGCAGCGAATAGTCCATATTAAGTGACAAATAACATCGGCCATACTTCATCCACGAAATAAATCGTAATTTTAACCTTGAAACACTTACTAAGAAATTTATAAAGCTATGAGAACAAGCATATTTTTTGGAGTCCTTTTTCTATCTTTTTCATTTTTTTCACAAAGTAACTTGACCGTATTTAACAACGGTGGACAAAAGTTTTACCTCATAATGAATGGGATTAAGCAAAATTCAGTTGCTCAAACGAATGTCGTAGTAAGCAACATTAAAGACGGAGGATATTCTGTTAAATTGATTTTTGAAGATGGAAAAACAAAGGATATAGATAAGAACTTTTTCTTAGAATCTCCACAAGACATCACGACCCGTGTGATTTTTAAGAAAGGAGTAGGTAAATTACAGCTCGTAAGTATGGTTCCAACAACTGGAACGGTAGCTGCAGGATCAGTAAGTTATCGTCCGGATAACAATGCGGTGTTTTCGGATGCGGTTACAACCACAACCACCACAACTACACAAACGGTATCTACGGAAACTTCAAGCGTAGGAGGAAATACCACCAATGGAAACGGTAATGGAAGCGTTGGTATTCAGTTTAATACAACGACTCCAGCTCCAACAAATACTACAAATACCAACATCAATACGAATACCACCGTTACGCCAACGAATAATGGAAATGGCAATGTAAACATTTCGGTAACAGACCCAGTAAATGGTGAGAATATCAATATGAATGTGAACATGAACATGAATGGCACCGATGTTAATCCAAATGCACAAAATGTAAACATGAACATGAATGTGAATGTTTCTGGAGACGGAACTCAACAAAACACGAGCAATACACGTCCTGGTGCCAATACAAATGTTAATGTGGGAACTACAACGAATAGCTCAACCCAACAAACAACAACAAACGGGGCTAATGTCAACGTTAATGTAAATGGAGTAAACCCTTCGGTAAACGCTACCGGTTCTGGAGTATCAACCAATGTGACAGTAAATGGCGGAACAGTAACACAAAACAGTTCAAATACCACCATTACTACTACAACAACGACCACTACCAATGCCTCAACGACCACAACCAATGGAAACTCAAACACTACGGCAGCAACAACTGCTGGAACTTCAAATGGTCGAATGGTATGTGCTAAGACCTTAAGTAATGTGGGAACCTTGAGGACTGAATTGAATGGGTATTCATTTGAAGATGATCGAGTAGGAGCGCTTAAAATCTCCCTTAAAAACAAATGTTTGTATGCAGCGGATGCGGTGCAGTTAATGGACTTGTTTACGTTCGATGCCAATCAATTGGAAGTCGCAAAGTTTCTTTCAGACCATTTGTTGGATTACGACAACGCATCAAGTTTAGCCGCTAAGTTTTCGTTCGATTCTTCGAAAATGGAGTACATGGAATATGTAGGGAGGGATTAAGGGAGTAATCACTTTAATTGAATCTAGCGGAAAGAATTGAATTTCCTTGTATTGATAATTGATATGAAGAAATGAATGTAAAAAAAATCATTTCGTCTAGTTACGATATAAAACAAGTTTGGACTCTTCCAATTGTCTTTTTAATATTGATTATATTATTGAGCCTAACCGAGCAAGATTCCGCTTTTATAATTAGTATAGGTATTATTTTTACCATTGCTACACTAGGGTCGTATTTTTTGATTCCTTTTCGTATTGAGCGAATACCCGATAATCTGATATTAAAAAGAATTGTCGGAGATGTGAAAACAAAACATAAGTTAATTAAGGGTAATATAACATTGGAAACTACTATAACTCTTAATCCGTGTTAAGTTACCACTTAATGAGAAAAGTCTTAATTCTTCATTTTATTATATTCCAAGTTGCAGCTTATGCTCAAAATCATGAGCTGCAACTTTTATATAAATTTGGTTTTTCTACAAGAAATTTATCAGTCGTGAATCCCAATAGTGAAGTTTTTGCACATGATTTTGATTTTGTGAGAACACCAAGGTGCCAATTTGATCAAAGTGCTAATTTAAGTTACAAGTATTCTGTTTGGAAGCAAAGGAAATTATTCCTAATTGGAGGTATTGATATTAGTCAGACTAAATATTATTTCCCACTTATAGATGGTGAAAATCGACATCTTGGAAATATCGACATACGTAATAATAAATGGAGTTATAATTTAGGATTGAACAAGGAATTCTATTTTTATGATTCAAAACTTGTTTTGGAATTAGGTATTGTCTTTAAGGATGTTTATCCTTTTAATAAAACTGTAAAATTGAATTCTGACTATACTCTAGCCTCAAGAGAATGGATCGAATATAAGTATGATTTTGATGCTTATTTTAGACAAAATTTTCCGAATAATGGTTCAAATAGAGGTTATCATTTGGCTAATATAAGAACAGAATATTCATTGGGTTTAAAGTTTAAATTGTATAATTCCTTTTATTTAAGTGCAAATTTATCTTATCAGAGAAACAACTATTTTTATTATAATTACTCGTGGCAAGCACA
>JAIXRD010000160.1 GCA_027485365.1 Cryomorphaceae bacterium
CCACTGTAAAAGAACCATTTAGCGAAGGGAAAGAGGTGTTGATGTTGGTGAAAATCACGTTTAGTGAAGTGTATGGACTAAGTCTTCACATAACGGACATAGACCCGAGCTACTCCCTTGGTGCGCTGCATAAGTTAAAACTTGAAACGATAGATGCGCTGAATAAACTAGGCATTCTCCAAAAAAATCAATCACTTCGTTTATCCTTACCAAAACGAATTGCCGTAATCTCTGCCGAGTCAAGCAAAGGGCTTTCGGATTTTATGCAAGTATTGTCAGGATCAACATTTGGCATATCTACCTTTCTTTTTAACGCGACGGTTCAAGGAGATCAAGCCGTGGCTTCAATTCTAAAGGCTTTTGATAAAATCGAACGGGTTCGACAACATTTTGATGCAGTAGTCATTGTTAGAGGTGGTGGTGCAGAAGTTGGGATGTCATGCTACGATGATTTCAAGCTTTGTAAAAGAATCGCGGAATTCCCATTGCCCGTTTTGTGTGGTATTGGTCACTCAACCAACCTAACCGTTGCAGAAATGGTAGCGTATTCACATGCCATTACACCGTCCGTATTGGCTTCTGACTTATTACAAGAATTCGAACTTAAACTGCTAGAACTTCATGCGATACATGCCAATCTATACCTAGCTCAATCCAAACTAATTACGAACACAAAAAACACATTTAACCAAACCGTTTCTAACATTAACGGGGTTACCAAGTGGCGTTTTGAACGCATCAATAATCAGTTGAGTACTATTGAACAGCGCAGCATTCAAGAAGCAAAACACATCTTATCATTTCATAAACAGTACATTTCGACAAGTCCAATCGCTATTCAAACGCTTGTGAAAAAATCACATCAAATTGAACACCACCGTCGAACGATGCTCCAGCAACAACTTAACTTTACCATGAATCGAATGGTTGATAAAAATGGAACTATGATTGAATCTCTGGAGAAGCAAGTGCAATTAATGAGTCCTTCGGCGGTTTTAGCCAGGGGCTTTGCGATCGCTCGTAGCAACGGAAAGGCCTTGTTGAGTAAAACCGAATTACACCCGGGATCCATGATTCAAATTGAACTGAGCGATGGAACCGCTGAGGCCGAAGTAAAATCAACCTAGGTTTTACCTACCTTTGCGTTATGGACGAAACCTTTGGTAAGGAACATCGGATTTTTTTAAAAAAGGAAATTGACCATGTATTTACCATGAAAGAGAAAGTGCATGTGTTTCCCTTTTTGTCGCACATTTCTATAGAACCTTCCGATAACCCAAGTTTTGCCGTTTTAATCACGGTGCCTAAAAAAAGAATAAAAAAGGCACACGATCGAAATCGAATTAAGCGGTTAATACGTGAGAGCCTTCGCAGACAAAAAGCTCCGTTATTAGCACACGCAGCACGTGAAAATCTTAAAATTCTATTCAGTATCGTTTATCTTTGGGAGGAAATCCCTGTAGATGACCTCATCGACCAAAAAATTAAAAAATTAATATCTCGTATATGCGAACTTTCCTAAATCGTAGCCTTCTCACCTGCTTACTTCTTCTTTCTTTCGAGCACTATGGGCAATCAGAATCCTTTGAAGAGCTTAAAAGTTTGGAATTAATGGACCAAATCTATGAGCACCTAGATATGTATTTTGTAGATGAAGTTGCACACGGAAAATTATCGAAAACGGCGATTGACGCCATGCTCAAAGAATTGGATCCATATACGGTATATTATCACGAGGCCAATATTGAAGACTATCGGTTAATGACCACTGGTCAATATGGAGGAATCGGAGCGTTAATTGGAACCATGGATAATGAGATTTACATTACCGACCCCTATGAAGGAAATCCGGCACAAAAAGCGGGATTGCAAGCTGGTGATAAAATTTTACGCATCGATAAAAAGTCATTTACAGGTAAAACGGTGGAAGAAGCTTCTAATGCATTAAAAGGACCGAAAGGAACCAACGTAAGCTTGGAGCTTGAGCGTAATGGAAAAACAATGGTTGTTGACGTCATGCGTGATGAAATAAAAATCCCAGACATACCCTACGCTGGGATGCTCTCGGAAAAAACAGGCTATGTGTCCTTAAGCAGTTTTACACAAACGGCCGGGGAAGAGGTTAAAAAGAATATCCAAGAACTTCAATCGAAAGGCATGACTAACATGATACTAGACCTAAGGGGAAATGGCGGGGGTCTATTGATGGAAGCGGTAAAAATCGTTGGTTTTTTTGTTCCAAAAGGGCAAGTCGTAGTTACAACCAAAGGGCGTTCAAAGCAAGAAAACATGGTGTATAAAACCTTAGAAGCCCCGATTGCAGAAAAATTACCATTAGTTATATTAATTGACGAAGGGAGCGCATCAGCCAGTGAAATTGTAGCGGGTGCATTGCAAGATTTAGATCGTGCGGTTGTGGTTGGAAACACAAGTTATGGTAAAGGATTGGTTCAACGCACCTTCGATCTTAAATACGGGTCGAAAATGAAACTAACCATCGCAAAGTACTATACGCCTTCTGGTCGTTGTGTGCAACGATTAGAATATTATGATGATGCCAATGGTGGAAAACCTAAGGAAATTGCAGATAGCCTTTTGCAAAAATTCAGCACCAAAAATGGCCGTGAAGTTATTGATGGAAGGGGGATACAACCGGATATTAAAATAGAAGATTCCGTGTATAGTGATTATACCCGAACCTTAATGAATAAACATTTTATTTTTCACTATGCCACCATTTTTCACAATGCTCATCCATCGATCGCCTCTGCTGAATCGTTTGAATTGTCAACCAACGAAATAGAGGAATTTCGAACCTACCTAAAAAATAAAGGATTTGTTTACACATCACCGGAATTAAGAGCACTCGAGCGAATTAAAGTAGAATTAGAAAAAAAACAGCAATTCCAATCGGTCTCCTCAGAATTCAGTGCATTAAACGACAAATTAACTAATGCCACCAGCACGTACTTTGATTTTAATAAACCTGAAATCAAGGGCTTATTAGAACATGAAATCATTGGACGATATTATTTTCAAAAAGGACAATACATCTATGCGTTTAAATCCGATGAAGTAGTAACGAAAAGTGTTGAGATTTTAAGCAATGATGCGCTTTACAAATCAACCTTACATATCAAATAACCAGGGCATTGCGGTTTTTAAAGAAACACTTAGATTCAATTTACTTCTATTTAAGTCTTAGCTTCTTAGTGGGGTTAACCTGCAGCAAGTTTTTAATGTCGGTCTCGCTTATTTTACATGCCATCTTGTTTATAGTCGCCGGGAATTATAAAGAATTTTGGCAGCGACTTCTTTCAAACAAATGGCTTCTTATCCTCTTAGCTTTTTGGTGTTTGCATGCATTGAGCCTCACCTGGAGCACCGATCTTCAAGAAGGTTGGGATGGGCTTCGGGTGAGAATTTCCCTTGTTTTTTTACCCTTGCTATATATTGGAACGCTTTCTTTCAATCGACAACGAATTATAACATATTCCAAGGTCCTTATGCTTGAAATCGTTGTTGTTATTGGTTTAAATGTGGTGCATTACGGCGTGTTAATTCAGAATAATTTGGCTTTGGATATTCGTCAACTCAGTTGGTTTGGGTCACACATTCGATTTGGGATATTAGTGGCGTTCTCGGGTATCCTTGCTTTTAACCTTTGGAAAAAGCAGGTGATATCTACGATAATACTCATGGCATACTTCTTTATTATACTACCTTACACCATATACAGTCAAACCTTTAGTGCGATCCTTAGTGCTTCAATTGTGATGCTTATAATTGGGTATGATTTAATACGGTTGACGCGTTTTTCACGTAGGATTGGTATCGGTTTCATACTTGTTGTAGGTGTAGCGGGAGCCATCGCAATTAAACGTATTGCTACCCCTAATCCTGCTTGTGGAACCTTTGAATCCGCCGAGGAGGCAATTAAGGCATGGGCCTTACGCTCTGATTTTCCCTTAGATAGTTTAGACCGAAAAGGTCAGGGACTAACCCGTACCGCAGAACGGTACTTATGTGCTAAGGAAGTATCACTTACTGCTAAAACTATTCAAAAGCTAAGCAGAGAAGAAATATTAAATATTGAAAATGGCTTTACTAGCGAGCATTCCGCTAACGGAGGAATTTGGAGTCGCATTGAAGAATTAAAATTTGAACTGCATGAAGCCACAGACCCAAATGGACATTCGTTGCTGCAACGCATCGCATATTGGAAAACAGCATGGGCTGTTATAGAAGACAATCCATGGCTTGGGGTTGGCATCGGAGACATCAATCGTGAAATGGAGAAAAAATATAACGAAACAGGCTCAACACTTAAACCTGAAAATCGACACCGCAGTCACAACATGTATTTAACCACTTGGATGGGTGTTGGGGTCCTCGGTGTATTGCTTTTGTTATTGGGTATCGGGTATTTCGGATGGATTGGATTTAAAGAACATCACCTTGTACTCCTAGCATTTAGTGTAATTGTATTAACTACCATGTGTTTAGAGGATAGTCTAGAAACTCAAGCTGGAGCATCATTCGTTGGTTTTTTTATTGCGATTTTATGCGGGCAACACGCAAGAACCGCGTGGACCACTAAAAATTACTAATTTCGCAGGTATGTCAATTGAAGTTAAGCACTTAACTAAGTTTTTTGGAGAACAAGCCGCAGTAAACGACATTTCGTTCGAAATCGGTAAGGGGGAAATCGTAGCCTTTCTAGGTCCAAACGGTGCAGGAAAATCCACAACAATGAAGATGATTACTGGGTATATCCCTGCCAGTTCAGGTTCAATTAAAGTGAATGGGATACCCGTTGATGTCGACGATCTTGAAACGCGAAAAATTATTGGGTACCTTCCAGAGAATAATCCCTTATACCTTGACATGTACGTCAAAGAATACCTTCACTTTGTGGGGTCTATTTATAAAATAAAAGACCTGAAAAACCGAGTGAATGAAATGATTCAAATGGTTGGTTTGGAATTAGAACAACATAAAAAGATTGGCGCACTTTCTAAAGGGTATAAGCAACGAGTAGGGCTGGCACAAGCCTTTATTCACGACCCCGAAGTATTGATTTTGGATGAGCCAACCTCTGGACTCGACCCGAATCAATTAGTAGAAATTCGGGAATTGATTAAAACAATTGGCAAAGAAAAAACCATTATGCTCTCAACGCATATTATGCAAGAAGTAGAAGCCATCTGTGACCGCGTAATTATTATTAATAAAGGAAAAATTGTTGCGATCGATATCGAAACAGGTGCCTTTGAACTTGCCGATGAGACGATGGACGCTGTGCGACGACTTTATGAACGAATCCCGGAGGCTCAACCTTGGGTGCTGAGAATTGGCTATCGCGCTGTTCATCGGTTTGGCGCACGTAG
>JAIXRD010000249.1 GCA_027485365.1 Cryomorphaceae bacterium
CTGGATCCCAAATCAATACGACCTTCAACCAAGTAAACTTTAGCGCAGGGGGTAATATTACAGGAGATTTTACGGTGGGCACGATGAACTTTGCCTTAAATGGCACCTATACTTTCCAAGCAGGAAGAACAGTTACGGTAACGACCTTATTTAATGCGAATGCGAGCTGTGCAGGACCGATAACCATTAAATCGGCCACTGCGGGTACCCAGGCAATTATATCAAAAGCAACGGCAGCCGTAAGCATCAACTATTGTAACCTTCAAGACATGAATTTCACGGGTGGAGCAGCGGTAACAGCCACCAATACAAACAATCAAGGAAATAACACAGGGGTTACTATCCAAGCAGGAGGTGCGGCAGTGTCAAGAACCTTATATTGGGTAGGAGGTACAGGGAATTGGAACGATATCAATCGCTGGTCCTTGACTAGTGGTGGTGCCGGAGGTCAATGTCCACCGACGTCGATTGATGACGTTATATTCGATAATGCCTCGTTTTCAGCCGCTAACCAGACCGTAACGTTGAATGTTCCGAATGGGGATTGCAGAAACATGACATGGACCGTTACAAACAATACGCCCAATTTTGCTTCTTCCTCATCGGCAAATAACTTAAACATCTACGGAAGTTTAGCCATGGTAAGTACCCAAGGAAGCTGGACAACTTCGATTAATGTATATTTCATGGGAACGGGTACAAAGACCATTAATTCAGGAGGTAAGAACTTTGGTCCAGTATATTTTAACGGAACGGGTACATGGTCCAACCAAGCGGCTTGGAACACATGGGATATCAATGTAACTCAGGCGTGTACGTTGAATTTTGGTCAGCCATTAACATGCAATAGTTTATATATAAATGCAGCAGCAACGGTTAATTTCCAAGTGGGTAGCACGGGAACGATGAATGGCAATTTACAAATAGAAGGTGGAGGAATCGTAAATTTAAACGAGAGCCGAACCGTGACGAGTTGGGTATATTTGAATAATGGAACCTTATCAACAAATAATACAACGCAAACATGGTCACGCTTCAGATCAAGGCCATGCAATTCGAATTGGCCACGGATATTGAATTTAGGGGCGTCTACAATCAACATAACCCAAAACGTTTGGGAAGTTGCAGACTTTAACCTTCTGACGTTAAATGCAGGAACATCAACGATTAATATGCAGGCGGTGAATCCTACCTTTAATAATTTTGTATACTGCAACAGCGGACAAAATACGCCAGGGTACTATAATGTCAACTTTACTGCAGCTTCAGGTGTAGCAAATTTATACAACGAATATTCAAGTCCTGGATCCCAAATCAATACGACCTTCAACCAAGTAAACTTTAGCGCAGGGGGTAATATTACAGGAGATTTTACGGTGGGAACCTTGTCATTTACTTCAAATAATACGTATAATTTTCAGGCAGGTAGGACTGTTACCGTTACAAACAATATCGCATTCAATTCGGTTTGCTTTGGCGGGGTAACTATTCAAAGTGCTACTGCAGGAACGCAAGCATTTATTTCTAAAAGTTCAGGAATTGTTAGTGGTCAAAATCTTACAATTAAAGATATTAATGCAACAGGAGGTGCTACATTTAATGCATACGGCTCTACCAATATGGGTAATAATTCAGGATGGAATTTTATTGCAAGCCCTGCACTTGGTGCTATTGGTCAGGTTACCGCTGGAGCCGGAGGATTTTCAGTTCCGCTTGTTACAGGTGCTGTATTATATACATGGACAGTACCGGCAGGATCAACCATATTGTCAGGTCAAGGAACGAATACTATTATTGCAAATGTTCCTTCGGGTCAGGTGTGTGTTACTGCCTCTAACGGTTGTGGCGCTGCGACTGTACCTAGTTGTTATACCAATACAGTTGATTACATCTCATTGAATAATATGGGGGTTGTTATTAATGAAAATTTCAACACCCTAGCCAATACTGCTACAAGTAGTTCATTCCCTGTTGGATGGAGAATATTTGAAACAGGTGCAAATGCGGATATCAATTATACTGCGGCTACAGGTGCTTCAAATACAGGAGATTCATATAGTCTTGGGTTAGCCGGCTCCTCATTAAGAACATTAGGGGCACTTCGTTCAGGGTCATTAGCCTCTTCATTTGGTGCGAAATTCTTAAATAATACCAATGCAGCAATTAACTCAATAACTGTAACCTATGTAGGTGAAACGTGGCGTGTAGGAAATGCAAATCGAACCGATAAAATTGATTTCCAGTATAGTCTGAATGCTACGGATCTATCAAACGGAACATGGATCGATGTAGATAGCCTTGATTATCAGAATATTCCACAAGCCAATACAGCAAGCGGTTCAGTGTTACATTCTCAACAAAAAAACTATACTATTTTCGGTTTGAATATTCCTGCAGGTGCCTACTTTTTAATTAAGTGGATTGATGCAGACGCAACTGGATCGGATGATGCAATTGGAATTAATGATTTTTCTATCAAACCTTGTTTCACTGTTGCATCACCAACTACCGCGGCACAGTCCTTTTGTGGTAGTGCCCTAGTTTCAAATTTAGTAGCTAATGGCAATAACATTTCTTGGTATACCTCTGCGATTGGCAATGCCCCATTACTAAGTAATAATGCAGTAACCAATGCAACATACTTTGCAAGTCAAACATTATCAGGATGTGAATCTCAACGTGCATCATCTGCTGTAACGATTAACACACTACCAGTAGTTAGTGCAGGAGCAAACCAAACAATCTGTTCAGGCGCAAACGTTACCCTCAACGGAAGTGGAGCTACAAGTTATGCATGGAACAACAACGTTCAGAATGGCGTAGCGTTCACACCGAATGCCACACAAACCTATACGGTAACAGGAACGGATGCAAATGGATGTACGAA
>JAIXRD010000187.1 GCA_027485365.1 Cryomorphaceae bacterium
TGATTCTGGGTTCAAGCAAACTCCCGATGAGATTTACTGGTCATGCCGGTGCAAACATTAAACTAGGTAGAAATAAATTTTCTAACTCAACTTCCATCATGCCGAACGTTATTTATCAATATCAAAATGGATTTCAAGAGTTGAACGTTGGAACCTATATTAAATATGAAAATTTCACGGCAGGTGTTTGGTACAGAAATCGCGATGCCTTTATTTTATGCTTAGGAATTTCAACACCTAAATTCAAAGTAGGTTATTCATACGATATCACCGTTTCTAAACTAGGCAACGGGGTATCTGGAGGTTCTCATGAAGTATCTCTTGGGTTTAACTTCGCGTGTAAGAAAAAACCTAAGAACTTCAGAAAGATTAGTTGTCCTTCTTTCTAATAGACTGACGCATCATAAACTTTTCTTCCTCGAACATAGGTTACTATTGAACCATTCTTTACAGGAATAGAAGTCTCATTAAATGATTTAGCACAAACGAAAAACGTGGCTTCCATACCTTGAATTAACATGCCGCGTACCGTTTCACTGAACGAAGCAAATTGAGGCCAAATAGTCATTCCCTTTAAGGCTGTATTTAAATCCAAGGCTTCTTCCATTAAAAATCCATGTTTAGGATAATCATGTTTATCCATTCTAAGCACCGCAGCCCTCAAGGTTAGAAATGGATTAATTTCTTCCACTGGAAAATCTGTTCCCAAGGCGAGCATGCCAAACTGGTTATACAAAGAACGATATGCGTAAGCCCCTTTCATTCGATTCTTTCCAAGCCGGTTTGCTGCCCAATCTTGATCTGATGTTGCATGGGTAGGCTGAACGGACGGAAAAACGGCATAATCACCAAAGAAATGTAAATCCGATGGGTCAATTACTTGCGCATGTTCAATTCGCCACCTATGATCCGGATTTGACTCAAAAGCTCGTTTATAGGCATTCAACACGAGTTGATTTCCCCTATCCCCAATGGCGTGGGTATTTAATTGATAGTCCAGTGCTAAACAACGATCAATCCATAGGGATAATCCCTCATTACTTATTAACTGAAGCCCAATATGTCCATGCTGATCTGTATACGGAGATTTTAGTAAGGCTCCTCTTGAACCTAAGGCTCCATCCATATAGAGTTTAAAGCTTCGTACGCTCAAATTCTTTAATGATATTATTCCATTTCGTTTAGCGAATTGATAATTTTCTTCATTTGCACTAAGCATGGCATATATATTAAGTGATAGCCGATCTTGTTGCACTAAACGTTTTAGCAATTTTACCTGCCAGTTTAATACCCCAGCTTCGTGAACCCCTGTTACCCCATATGCATAGAGTTTCTCTTGAATTCTCAACAACTCCTCCACGTATTCCTTTTCAGAAAAATCATTTAACGCAGCTTCTGGAATCGACATGTCGTTATCAATAAATAATCCGGATACAAAGGGGTCGTTTAATCTTATGTACTTCGGATGATCTAAGGTAATCAGTAAAGCTTCATTGACCAACAAGGCATGCCCATCTATTCGATATAGCGCAATAGGAATTGAAGGAAAGGCCTTTGAAATCATTTCCTTGGTTGGCATACGGTCGTCTTTCCAACGTGTTTGGTCCCACCCTCTTCCAATGACAAATGCTCTTTTCTTTTCTTTTAAATAGGTTTTTATTCGATTAACTACCTCTTCCATGGACTTACAGTCGGTTAAATCAACCCCTAGGTTCTGTTTAGCCAATGAAAACATATGCGTATGTGCGTCGGTAAATCCAGGAAAAACATCCCTTTGTTTTGCATCTTGAATCTCGTCTGCTCTATATTTATTCAATATTTGACGTTCAGGCCCAACTTCAACGATTTTACCATCCTTGATTGCCATCGCATCTTCAACGGTATTTTGATCATCCATGCAATGAATTTTTGCATTATGTACAATCAAATCAACCTTCTTACCTTTCATGCATGCGGAGCTGACAAGAAAAATCAAAACAAACCAAGAATATCTCATATTAAATGTATTAGAATGGCAAGCCAATGCCAAAATTCAAAGAAGGCATGAAGGGTCTTGGTAGTTTTGCCTTACCACCGATTAATTGTTCCTCTACGGTCCCTGTAATGCCATAATACTCAGCACCTTCAAGGTAGTATGAATTTCGACTTTGAAAAACCCAACGTGCCTTATCTGGAAGTGCAGGGTTACACATTGGGAAGCCTAGATCAAAACGCACAAGGAAGAATCCCAAATCAATGCGTAAGCCCGTTCCAATGGAAAGCGCTAACTGTTTGTAAAAATCCGTTGAAAAGGTAGCCCCTACACGATTATTATCAGCTTTTGTTGTCCAAATATTTCCAAAATCAGCAAAAAGAACCGATTTCAACATTTGACTCATAGAAAATCGAAACTCAACAGAACCTCCGATGCGGATATCCCCTATCTGAGTTGCCGTTCCAGTTGAATCCAAATAACTTTTATACCTTCCCGGCCCTAGCAATCTTGCTTTCCAACCTCGATTATCATTGGCTCCTCCCGCAAAGAAACTGTAATCATAGGGCATTGAGGTGGTGGAGTTTCCATAAGGTAATCCGAAACCCGCCATTAATTTACCAGCCAATTGAAGCTTAGAATTAAAGCGTTTTGTCAGGATTAATAAATTGTCATTTCGAAGAAACTCGGCAAATATATTTCCATAAAACGTATGCTGTCCTCCCGTTAACGTATCATCATTTCTAGTGAGGTAGGATAGTGTGTTTCCGGCAAGTGAAATGGAGCTTGTAAAATTAATGTCCATGGAAGTTCTACGAGAAGAATGACCTTCATCTGCGACAAAATCTTTAGCGATATTTGAAAACTCAAATTGAAACTTAAAATCTTCCCAAATTAATTGATTGCTGTATGAATTTCTAAGGAACAAATCACTCATGTCATTAATTTGTGCTTGAAACGCCTCAGAATTATCAAACTGCACAAATTTGATGGTGGAAGCGAAGGGTAA
>JAIXRD010000068.1 GCA_027485365.1 Cryomorphaceae bacterium
CCCAAGGAAGGAGCAAAAAAGGTCATCCAATATTTTGTTAGCAATACATCCGGTTTGGTCTTACGGATTGCTTTAGCGGTAAAAATATACGTCAATGGATTAATGCTGTCCAATACCCTTCGAGCTGGTATAGCATCTGCCTTATCCTCAGGGCTTACGAATTGCGTTTTACCCGGAAAAAGTAGGCTTGGATATTGTCGTTTAAATGTTACGGCACTGACCTCATGGTTTTTCTCGAGTTGGCGATATAACAAGGCATTGAATTGGGCGATTCCGCCACGGTAAGGATAGAATGTTGATAGAAAACTAATCTTCATACTAGGCAATCGAGTTTAACCCCTTGTATACCGTTTGTGGTTCAATGTCATTCATACACGACGCACCACGAACACATTCGTTCCCATAATAGCATTGGCATGGCGAAGGAGGCCCAATAATTACGCCTCGGCCATACAATTCAAATTCGTGTGGGTTAAAAATGGTATTCATCAAGACCATTTTTTTCTGGAGTGCTGTTGCAATGTGCATCATCATGGTCACTTGGGTTACCACAATATCGCAGGTATTGGTTAAACTTATAAAGGTTTCTAAATCGAAGTGTCCAGGGTAATACACCCCTGCTTTTTCAGACAAGGACATATTTTTAGTATGCTCTAATTCACCACCAAGAAACATTGGATAATATCCTTGTTCTCGCAAGGTGCTTGCAAGTTCTACCCAACATTCATCTTTCCAAAGGCGCGTATTCCAGCGGGGGCCACAGCCAGTATTTAATCCCACGACTTGTTTTCCGTCACGTTTTTCATCAAGGACAACTTGCCAATGACTATATTTCGCTTGATTCAACTGAATCGCATAGGGTTCAAAATTGAAAGAGGCGTGACAGATTTCAAAAATTTCTTGCAGGTAGCTTTTCGTGTTTTCTTTAGATAATTGATCAAAAAAACCTGTCATCAATTTATGCTCAGCAGCGCTTGTACAAGGTGCAACTGCGTGATCTTCCCAAGTATATCCATACTTCTCACGTGCTTCTACTTTAGCCATTAATACGCAGGCTTCAGCTTCTTTATCGAGATTAACTGCTACATCAAACAAACTGTTTTCTAACAGAAAAACCGACATGGCATTAAACGGAAGGATTTGTTCTATTTGATCTTTCGGCAAGATTTCTGGACTTTGCGTCATCCAGGTAATGTGTGCGTTTGGATATTTATTCCGAAAAAGTGTAAGTAAGGGCGTAGTGCGGATAACATCGCCTAAGGCGGCAAGTTTGATAATTAAAATTCGAGTTTCTAGGGGTTGAAAATGTGTACAAGTGTCGCATACGCTTCCGTCCAATTTATTGAACTTGCAAGGAATATGTCCTTTAAAAAACCTACAATCTCTTTTTACCTCACTGAATTCCATAGCTTCAAAGTTACAGATTAATGCCCGTACTCCAAGAGGCTGAAGTAAAGTTCCTTGCCCTGTGAAACATCCAAGGTGTCAAAATTTGAAATTTGAAGATCCTTATAATACTTTTTTACCAAGCCAATCTGTTTCGCATAGACCTCGTATTGATTTTGATACGACACTAAGGTGAGTTCTTTCGCAGATACTACATGTACTGTACTATCCGACTGAATGGAGCCCACCGAATAGGGTTTATGGATATACTCATAAAATGCTTGCGCAGATGGTAAAAAGTTAAATTGATTTGGATCCCAAATAGTAGCTGTTTTTACAGGGAATCGGAGCACCACCCGTCGAATATTTTCTTCTACCAATTCGGCACGATTCTCTGCTACAACCGTTGTCCAAACATCCGTTAGTACCCATGAGGCCGAGGGATTACTTCGTTTATAGCGATTGAATCGGTTTACGATTCGTCCTTCATTGTCTAATAGGGTATCTCCAATTTCAGTCTTCAATTGATAACTAATTGTATCATGTGAGATTGCCGCATTTTCATCATGTATAATTTCTGTCACCTGATAGACCCAAAAACTACCTTCCTTTATGGGGTAATATCCGTAATGAAAACTCGAAAGAACAGAAGGCTGTTGGTCTTTCTTGCAGCTACACACGAGTAGCGACAAGGCAGAAAGCAACATGAAGGCATTTCGATTCATGCTTAAAAATACTTATTCTTCAGGAATAATCCCTTGTTTACGACATTTTTCAAGGTATTTCGCCAGATCCTCCTTAGTTAACTTATCTCCGTTTAACCAATATGTTCGGTAGATCTCTTGTCCTTCCTCGTCGTATGCATAGGAATACCCGTAAGATTTTCCGTTGCGATATTTAATCGAAGAAGCTAAGGTTCCGCTTGGATGAAAGGATTTCCAAACCCCGTGTTTTGCACCATTCAAATAAGAGCCCTCTTGGACCTTAACACCCGATGATAGGTATTGACTATATGGCCCTTCTAGTACACTGTCTTTGTACATTTCAATTGAAGCACATTTAACTTCGCCCGTTTCAACTTGGTCTTGAATGTAAAACACCCTACGTTCACCGTTAAGTTTGTTGTTTTTAAAGACTTCCGTACTAAGTAAAAAACCCTGGGCATTATAGTTTTTCCAAAGGGAATCTTTTTTCATATCCCTAAAAAGCCCTTCACTCATCAATTCTTCATTTTCAAAATAAAACCAAGCATAACTTCGCTTCGCCCCTTCATGTCTTACGATGGATTTGATTTTCCCTGAGGGGTAATAATACTTAAATTCTCCATAGGGAATATCGTCTTTAAACTGTCCACTATAAATCAAGGTCTTCGAATCTGGATAATATTTCTCCCAAACGCCTTGTTTACGTCCTTGTGAATCTTTTTTGTTCTGTGACAGGATAGATGACACAGCAAGACAAATAAACAATAGAGAAAATATTAAGCGCATAGGTTGTTCATTAATTCCAAGAGGGAGTTCACTGACAGATCGGGAACCTCTTCCGTTACTTCTTTACTTTCCACCAACACTGTTTTCATCCCTAATTCCTTGCCAAATCTTATGTCACTGTCGGTATCGCCTACCATAACGGCTCTGGAGAAATCAATCTCGGGAAATTGACGCTGTGCTTCAAGCGCCATAGCCGAGTTCGGTTTTCTGCGATTGGGGGTAGCCGTTTTTAAATCAATCGCCGCATAAACTGCATCAATTCGTCCGCCGGTGCTAAATACTTCAGTTATCATGTCTTGATGAATTTGAGCAAGCGAATCTTCACTTAATACCCCTAACGCTACGCATTGTTGGTTCGTTACAACAATAATTTTACCAAAACCTTGGTTTGCAATTTTTAAGGCCGCTAGTACACCTTGTTCAAAGACAAAGGTCTCTGAACTTAATACATATCCTCCGAAAATCCGTTGATTAATGACCCCATCCCGATCCAAGAACAAGGTCCAAGTATGATCGACAGTAAAAAGATCTATTCCCATCCTGTCTTCTCTTCAACCAAATAAGAATTTCTTGCGGACGAATTCCGACTAACTAATTCGGCTAAAAATCCGGTAAGAAAAAACTGAAGTCCCATGAGCATAGCGACCAAGGATACAAAGAACTCTGTTCGTTCCGCCAATTTGACCCCACGGGTATGAATGAATAATTTATCGATGCCAAGGTATAAACCGAAGCCAAAACCCACAAAAAACATCAAGGTTCCTAGTGCACCAAAGAAGTGCATCGGTTTTTTACCGAATTTCCCCATAAAGGCAACGGTCATTAAATCCAAGGGGCCATTCAAGAATCGATTTAAACCAAATTTAGAATAACCGTATTTACGCGCTTGATGTTGCACGACTTTTTCACCAATTTTTTTAAAACCCGCATATTTGGCCAAAGCCGGCATATAACGATGCATGTCGCCATATACCTCAATACTTTTGACCACTGCGCGCTTGTACGCTTTTAGACCACAGTTAAAATCATGCAGATAGATTCCGGTTATTCGACGAGCTGCCCAGTTGTATAATTTGGTAGGAAGCGTTTTAGTGATGGGATCATAGCGTTTTTGTTTCCAACCTGAAACCAAATCTAAGCCCTCTTGGGTAATCATGCGGTACAATTCAGGAATTTCATCCGGTGAATCTTGCAAGTCGGCATCCATGGTAATCACCACGTCGCCATTTACATGCTGGAA
Source organism: Cryomorphaceae bacterium (assembly GCA_027485365.1). Taxonomy (GTDB): domain Bacteria; phylum Bacteroidota; class Bacteroidia; order Flavobacteriales_D; family Crocinitomicaceae; genus UBA952. Next base: position 4,117 of record JAIXRD010000068.1, read on the forward strand.
TGCTGTTTGAAGCGCGGCTGATTTGCCATAATTTCGTTGAAACTTTAACCCAAAAGTATGTTGATCTGCTTTACTTAAAGATTGAATGACTTCCCAACTGTTGTCAGAACTCCCGTCATCGACAAAAATCACTTCATACGTAAAGTCATTGGCTTGAAACACCCTCAATAACCAAGCATGCAATTCTGGTAAGGATTCTTCCTCATTCAGCAAGGGAATAACGATTGAAAGTTGTGGCCTAATCATGCAACTTATTCTTTTATAAATTTAAGGAGTTTCCCCGCATGCTGAACCACATAAAACCCAGTAGCCCAGTGCTGAACATCGAGTTTAAGTTCCACTGTTTCTGCCTGACCTTGTGCGACAATCCGTCCGAAGTTATCCATTATTACGTAGGGTTCATTCGTTGAAAAGCCCGTTAAGGTTACAAAATCATGTGATGGATTTGGAAAAATGTGTAGACTACTTGTAGTTTCCACCAAGGAATTCACATTGTTGTTGGTCACATAAAACTCATCAAAAGCAGCCTCCGTAATGTTTACATTGGGGTCATAATCGGAAATTGACACAACCAATTGCATGCTCGAGGTTATAGGAATTAGTCCATTAAGGCCAATGCTTTTATACTCCCAAGTCATGGAATTTCCTTGCGGCGGACTTACCGAATCAATAAGTACCAATTCACTTCCATTACTTATGTAGACTTTCAGTGTGTCATCAACCGCCTGTGGTCCATAAAAATTATAATAACCACGGGCAAAATTCACATGGGGATTCGTTAACGAGGTTAAATCCATAGGTGGTGAAACCAATACGGTATTTCCTTGATCTACATCATCGAAGTCAGGATGTACATTCGGGTCGTTACCTGTTACAAAACAACTGGTCCCGCAATCCCACGGAACATCACTTACTACTACAGATCCACTGGAAGTAGCGTTCGGGGTACCACGCTCCCAAATTCCTGTTTGTGCCGTTCCGTTGACACTCCAAGCGAAATCCAACTCAAAATCATCATAATAGCCCGGCGTCAAAGTAACGTTTAGTACTTGGGTATTTTGATCGATTACTTGACTCGTGCAAAATGTTTTATACCCCCATTTTCCAACATAAATCTGATATTGTTCTTGGTAAAACAACACCAATTGCTCCTCACCTAAGGCATTCGTGACACCCGTGTGCGTAATCAGCGGATGAACGAGTTTAATTTGTGCATCAAAAATCGGTGCTCCTGTGGCACCATCTATCACATTCACTTGTAAATTAAATTGCGGAATTGGCGTCAACTGAGCATCCAAGGTGATTTCTTGTCCTTGGATTAGGGTAACATTCGTGGTTAATGGATAATAACCAACCTTTTCGAACAATACCTGCGCTGTACCTACCTGATAATATCCGGTAACATAAGCACCTTGGGGATTGGTATAATCCGGTTGATTGTTATTGCTCAAGGTAACTTGGACATCGTTCAGCGGAACTCCGGAACCAGTTTCTGTAACATTTCCTTTTAAATAACTTCCTTTTTCATAGGTTGGGCCTAAAATAAATAAGCCCTCGGTAATGTCTGCTGCGATGATGGTACCGCTACTAAAAAACGGATATACTCCCCAGCAGCCGTCGAATCCTGGAGTTTGACCATTGTAGGTATCGTATTGTCCAACTTTAACTAGGTTATTCGGATTGGTGCAATCATGAATCACAATGCCGTCGGAATAGTAACTGGTAATTAAATAATCTCCCATGACATGGGTGTTGTGCGGAATCACCCCTGCTCCAGGCGAGTTTTGAATGCGCTCCACTTCAACAATGGCATTTGGATTTGCAATATCATAAACTGCAATATAGG
>JAIXRD010000345.1 GCA_027485365.1 Cryomorphaceae bacterium
CTAGGATCCAATGAGCGTCAACACGGTTGGATGGATGAAGGAATGAATACGGCCAATGAAATGCGCTATGTCGCTACTAAATATCCAGATAACCAAGACCTATCCGACATGGTGCTAGGGGGTAAGCTGCATTTGAATGACCTTGATCACCACGACATGGGAGATATTTTTTACCGCTTTTTGGCAGTGCTTGATGCAGACCAACCCATTGAAACGCATTCAGCGGATTTCTCTTCTGCAAATTATGGGGCCATAATGTATCAGAAAACAGGGTTGATTTTTCAGTATTTAAGAAGTTATTTAGGTGATGAACTCTATGATCAATGCATGCATCGCTACTATGATCTATATCAATTTAAACATCCATACCCAGAGGACATGCAACGCGTGGTAGAAGGCGTGTCCGGTCGTAAACTGGATTGGTTATTTGGTGATTTAATTCAAACAACCAACATTATTGATTATAAAATCAAAAAAGCTCAGCGCGTTGAACCCTTGAATACCTTTACAGTAAAGGTTAAGAATAAAGGCAGTGTGGCAGGTCCGATCGGTGTTTCTTCCCTAGATAAAGCAGGTGTGATTTTAGAAACACAATGGACAAACCCTACCGATAAACGGTCAACCTTAATTTTCAAAGGTAATCCTGCAATCAATGAATTTGCCATCGACCCGAATGGGAATATTCCAGAATTAAATCGATCAAACAATCGAATCTTAGTCAATAAGGCCTTGTTTAAAAAGCTTGAACCACGAAAGCTAGAATTTATGTTTGGTGATCATGAAGCCAACAAAACCAATGTGTTTTGGACCCCGATGATGGCCTTTAATCATTCTGATCGTACGATGCTTGGCGTAGCGGTGCATAATTTCGGTCTTCCATTCAAACCGGTTCAATATTTCATTGCGCCTATGTTTTCTTTCGGAAGAAAAACCCTAGGAGGTGTGGCAGAAATAAGCAAAACATGTTTTCCTGCTAATGGTGTGAGATCAATCAAGACTGGTATTAGTATTAAGTCTTTTGGTATTGATGATGATCCCAATGGACAAAGACAGTCTTTCTATTTCGCGGCAACGCCTTACCTTAAGATTAATTTAGTGTCAGATACAAGGCCTAAAGGATATGCGAATGACCTTACGTTTAAATGGCTTTTTAGAAGAGATATTTTTTCGAACGATATGAGCATGGAAAATGGACTAAAAGTAAATCACACCATACAATCAAATAGGAAGAATTTTTCTTATCAGGGTCAACTTCAGTTTGAAGGGGTGCTTGGATTTCATGATGAGATATTTGAATTTGAAAATTATGCGCGTGTTTCAACAACCCAAGAATTCAAGGTTAAATATTTAGACCGTAAAAAAACACGAAACATCAAATTTAGGTTGTACGGAGCGTATAATTTAGCATACAACCCTGGATCATCCTATTACAATGTTATGGGACGATATTCCATTTCAATGTTTGGATCAGCCGGATATCAAGATGTTTTCGCGGAAAATTATTTCTTCAACCGAGCTACAGTTTACGGTGCACAGTACACAGACGACATGGGAGGATTTAGAACCGGAAGTAATAATTTAAGAATGTCTAATTATTGGGCAAGTACAGTCAATGCAACCGTACAACTTCCGATTCAACCCAATATGTTTGTAGCCTTTGCTGATTTTGGAGTATACGACAATGGAGTAGGTGTGGCTGCGCTATATAATGCGGGATTAGGAATTAATTTAGGTGATATTGTCGGTGTTTATTTCCCTTTAGTGCAATCTGTGAATATGGGAGATTTATATCAGAATTATAAAACGTCCATAAGACTTACGCTGCGTTTTAATCCATTCAATTTACCCTACAAACTGAGTACTTTACTTAAATAATTATTACCTAAGAAATCATGACAGATACAAAAATCCCTTTTTCTCGTATTTTTTGGCCAACCTTAGTGGCTATAGGCATTGCATTATCGCTTGGCTTGGTGTTTTTCTTTTTAATTCTCGGAGGCATTATAGGTTCATTTTCGGAATTTGGTCCAGAACCCTATGCGATTGAAAATAAATCGATTTTACATGTAACCCTTAAGGGTACTATTCAAGAGAAATCCAATTCAGAATTCGACCCAAGTTCTTTTCAATTTAATGAGTCTGTTGGATTATCAGATGTCTTGTTTGCATTGGAAAAAGCAAAATCAGATGATCAAATCAAAGGTATCTATATCGACATCGACGAGTTGAATTGTGGTATTTCTACAGCTAGAACCATTCGTCAGGCCTTAAATGATTTTAAAAAGTCATCAGATAAATTTGTAATTGCTTATTTCCAAGGTGAAGCAATATCTCAAAAGGAATATTATATCGGTTCTGTTGCTGATCAATGTTATGCCTTTCCCACGTCCTCCTTTATGCTTGCCGGCTTAGGGTCTGAGGCGGTATTTTTCAAGAAATTATTGGATAAGTTAGATGTGGAAGTTCAAGTAATTCGAGGTCAAAACAATGATTTTAAAAGTGCCGTAGAACCTTTTTTCTTAACCGGATTAAGTGATTCAGCGCGCATGCAAAATCAAGTCCTTATGAATGGGATTTGGAATGAATTGGCTGCTGATATTACTGCCAGTAGCAACATTAAAACTTCTGAGTTCAATGGGTGGATTAATAACATGGAAGTGGTTAATCCCAACCAAGCGCTGGCGCACAAGCTGGTTGATGGGTTGTTATATAAGGATGAGATGATGGCTAAACTTTCAAAAAAAGTAGGTCTATCAAGCAATGATAAAATTAAGTGGGCTGAGTTTAACGAATATGCACAAAACGCTTTTTATGAAAATCAAGTGTTAATTCAAGCAGAATCTGCGAGCGTTGCTGTTATTCTTGCTGAAGGTGAGGTTGCTGTAAATCAAGATTGCGTAAGCAGCAAATAGTTGTGAAAAAAAAAAAAAAAAGTTGTGTCGCCTATTTGAAAAAGTGCGTAACGACGATGATATCAAAGCCGTTGTTTTTCGGATTAATAGTCCTGGAGGAAGTGCATTAGCGAGTGAAGAAATTTGGCGTGAAGTAATGCTTACTCAAAAAAAGAAGAAAGTTTACGTTTCGATGGGGGATGTGGCCGCTTCAGGTGGATATTATATTGCAACGCCGGCAGATCGGATTTTCGCAGAACCAACTACAATTACCGGTTCCATTGGCGTATTTGGTATGATTCCATATACAGGGAAGATGCTTGAAAATAAATTAGGTATCACCTTTGATCGGGTACAAACCCATAACCATTCCGTGATGTCAACTAACCGTAAATTAACCCCAGAAGAACTAGCAATGGTCCAAAACGAGGTGAATGGAATTTATTCCCAATTTATGGATCGTGTGGCAAAAGGCAGATCATTATCTGTTGCTAGAGTCAATCAAATCGCACGAGGAAGGGTATGGACAGGTAAAGATGCACTTGCTATTGGTTTGGTAGATGAATTAGGTTCCTTAACGGATGTGATTAATTTTGCTAAGCGTGAGATTAAAGATAAAGAGGCTAAGGTTATTTATTATCCAAAAGTTAAAGAGGATAAGTTTAGTGCCATTATTAA
>JAIXRD010000152.1 GCA_027485365.1 Cryomorphaceae bacterium
AAAGGAAATTTAATCAATGTCTTGTTCGAACAAAAAACAGCATTAAGTGATTCCTTAACCTATGACATCACCGCATGGTCGCTCCCATATGCATATGGAGTACCTTGCATGAAAACCTTAAAATCCATTGCCACTCCCCAGGGAGAAAGCAACGAACAATATACCCCATTCGCAATTGGTGAGGAGCCCTACGCTATTGCTATTCCATGGAATAATATAAACGATGTGCGAATCTTAAATGAATTATTAAGTGCAGGTCTTAACGTTTCCATGACCGAAAAAGAATTTACCACGAGTGTGGGAAAATTTAACAAGGGGACGCTCCTTGTACTCAAATCCGATAATTCCGGGAAATCCCTTTCCACCTTGGTTCCACCAATAATCAATAAGCACAAGCAACACGCTACAGCCTTATTTTCGGGTTGGGCTGAAAGCGGAACAGATTTAGGATCCTCTAGCATTAAAAATATTTCAAAACCAAAAATTGGCATCTTATTCAATGATCAAACCTCTTCCCTATCTATGGGTGAAATCTGGAATTTCCTTGACGCAGAACTGGGAATAGAACATCAAGTACTTCGAAATGGAGATGCGGATTTATATGCCTTAAGTCAATTGGATGTGCTTCTAATTCCCGAGGGATTTCAAAGTGAAAACAATGCCAACCTGAAGCAATGGATAAACAACGGAGGAACGTGTATCGTTATGGGATCGGGTGCTGCAAATTTTATGGAAGCGGACTTCGGAATGAAAATCGAAGAGGGAACTGCACCGATTGTATCTAGAGATTTAGGGAATTATGGCAATCTTGAGCGCTCAAGCATTAGTGAAACGATTATCGGCGCAATTTATCAATGCAATGTAGACACCTCACATCCCCTGGCTTTTGGGTATAAAGACTCTTATTTTACCCTTCGTTTAGCTCCGGATGTCTACCCTTTTCAAGGGGATATCATACAGAAAATTCAAGAGAAAAATGGTTGGATTACAGGCTTTGCTGGATATAAAGTAAAACACAAACAGCAAGGTGCTGTTACCGTAGGGTCCTATGCTATTGGGGAAGGTAACATTGTCTACTTTTTCGATAACCCATTGTTTAGGGGATTTTGGGAAAATGGTAAATTGCAAGTTGCCAATGCGATCTACTTTTTACGATAATTTAACCAAGCCGTTGACAATTATAATACGTATCTTCGCAATCAAAGAATCTTTACATGAAACACCTAATAATATTATCTCTTTGTTTTCTTTTCCTTAGTGCATGCAAGAATAACGAGAAGCCATATTCAGTTACGTTTAAAAATGAAAAAGACAAGTTATCCTATGTACTTGGCGCCATCAATGCAAAAACAATTGTGAATTCGGGCACAGAAGCCTTTAATAAATTAGACAAGGACTTAGTTTTAAAAGGATTTAATCAAAATTTAAACGGAACTCCGGCCCAAGATTGTTTAAACACACTGCAGTTATTATTTGGTCCTACATACCAAGATTTCAATGCGAAATATGTTAAAGAAGGATCTATCTGTATGGGTAAAATGAGCGGATACGCATTCTATTTCGATATCCGAAAATTAGGTGCTCTTGACAAAATTAATTTTGAGATGGTAAAAAAAGGGTTCGAAGATGGGTTGTACAAACGCGACACCGCCTTCTTAAAAGACAACACCATGCGCTTTATGATGACCGAATTCATGACCGGACTTAATGTATCCAACGGTAAAAAAATGATGGATAAGGCGAAAAAAATACCGGGAATTGCAATGCTCGAAGGCGGAATACTCATGGAAACCGTTAAAGCAGGTAACGGCGCAAGCCCATCTAAATCTGACGATGTTAAAGTGCACTACATTCTAACTTCCGCTTTGGGTGATACCATTCAAAGTTCATACAAGGGCGATGGTAAAGGAAATGTTGAACCGATTCCCTTAGCGCTGAACGGCGGAGTGATTCCTGGATGGACGATTGCCATTCCGAAAATGAAAGTCGGCGGTAAATACCGAATTTTTATTCCATGGAACTTAGCTTACGGTGAACAACAAGGGAAAGAATCTCTTTGCTTTTTTGTAGAATTAATCGCAACAGGAAAAGAAGGAAGCTTTACCGCAAACTTGAAAAATCCACAAGCCCAATGAAACAATTAGGTATTTTATTTCTTCTTGGCCTTTTTGGTCTTTCATCATGCAATGAAAAAATTGATTTGTTAGGCGATTACCAAGAAACAGCAGTAGTGTATGGCTTACTTGATCATGCGGACAGTCTTCATTATATAAAAATTACTCGTGCATTTATTGGACCTGGAAGCGCTGTTGACTTAGCTCAAATTTCTGATTCAAGTTATTTCAACCAAGTGAATGCAACTGTAACAGAGTTTATTGGTGGCGTTGCAACACGCACCTGGGCTCTCAAGGACACCTTGGTAATGAACAAGGAAATAAATGGTGCGTTCTATGGGCCCGAACAAAAGGTGTACTATTTCAAGACCTTACCGACCGGGCCGAATGAAGTACAACAAGGACCGCCAAACTCCTTAAATTCTTCACTTAATAAAGACGCTACCTACAAACTGAATATCGATATAGACAATGGTAAATTTAACGTCTTAGGTGAAACTGACCTTGTTAACGGGTTGACTTCCCCTGCGAATTCACAAAATTTCACCTTTAAGTTCGCAAACAATCCGGGGTCGTACGTTAGTGCCGGCGTTGCTGCAGTTAATACCTTTGGGAATGCCTATGTGGTTAACACCTCGCTTAAGGTTATCTATAATGAATACATAGGGGCCAATAAAACAGTATCATCCTTTGATTGGAAGCTCGGTGAATCTAGCATTCTACCTGGAGAGTCCCGTACCTTTACCGCCTATGGTGAAACCTTCTATACCTTAATGAAGAATGATGTTACCGCAGATCCTACCATTACGCGTAGAACCTTTGAAGGAATAGAATTCACCATTACAGGAGGTCATGAGGAATTATACAATTACATGGTTGTTAATGCCCCAAGCTCATCCTTATCGCAAAGCAAACCAAGTTATACCAATCTTACCGTAACAAATGGAAAACGGGTTGTAGGTATTTTCTCTTCTCGTCAAACCTTGAAATTCTACAGACCATTTTATACCAATGCCGCCCAAGCATATATTCGTGCAATCGATAAAAAATCTACCCGCGAATTATGTCAAGGTCCAATTACCGGACTTCTTTTGTTTTGCTCAAACCATCCCGGAGATAACGTAGTTGGCGCTGAGGAATCCTATGCATGCCAGTAGTCCGAACTCATGGATGAGCGTAAAACCTTATTCGTAGATTTAATTCTACCTGTTCCAATACGGAACTTATTCACCTACAGGGTTCCTTATGAGCTGAATGAAGCGATTTCTATTGGTCAGCGTGTAATTGTTCCCTTTGGAAAGAATAAACGGATTACGGGAATTATTTCTACCATCCATGAAACAGCTCCTAGCGCTTATCAGGCAAAATATCTAGAATTTATTTTAGATGATGAACCCATTCTCTCTGATCACCAATTGGCCTTTTGGAATTGGATCTCTTCGTATTATCTTGCGCCCATCGGAGATATTATGGCAGCTGCCTTACCAGCAAATTTCAAATTGGCAAGTGAAACGAAGGTATTAATCCATCCCGACTTTGACGGGGTGGAAACTTCCGATGCTCAAGAACAATTAATTCTTGAAACGCTTGCGCATCGTGAACAAGTTGATTTAAAGGAACTCTCAGAAATACTTGGCATAAAGAACATTCAAGTGCTAATCAAGCGCATGATAGAGAAACGCTTAATCATCACGCACGAAGAAATCAACCAACGTTATACACCTAAAACCAAAACCTTTATTCGGATAAATCCCTCGCACTATGAAGATAAACTGAGCAGTATTCTAGAAGAACTTAATAGCCGCGCAAGTAGTCAGAATCAAATGAAGGCCCTGCTAAGAATCATGCAGCTGCTACCAATTCACGGGATAGAACAAGAATACCTAGAGAAAAAGTTACTGTTAAGCCATGAAATCAGTCCCAGCACGCTTGCGTCTCTTGAAAAAAAGGGAATAATCACGCAAGAGAAATTACGCATAGATCGCGTAGGAGCAGCCATGGAAGGAAATGCGGAATTCCCCGTATTGAGCTCGAATCAAGATACTGCACTTCGTGCGATCGAAGAAGCATGGGAAAATACAGACATTACTTTACTGCATGGGGTTACCGGTTCAGGGAAAACGGAAATTTATATACACCTCATTCAAAGTTATTTAGACTTAGGAAAACAAATCCTTCTATTAATTCCTGAAATTGCTCTTACCACCCAATTAATTCATCGACTTGAAAAATATTTTGGAAAACAAATCGGTGTCTATCATTCAAAATTCAACCAAAATGAACGAGTAGAAATTTGGAATAAAGTACATGCAAACCATCCGAATGAATTTAGGGTGATTATTGGTGCTCGATCTTCTATATTTCTACCGTTTCAAGACCTTGGATTAGTGATTGTAGATGAGGAACATGAAAGTTCTTATAAGCAACATGATCCATCCCCGCGCTATCACGGACGAGATGCGAGCATATACCTTGCAAAAATGTTCAACGCAAAAGTACTTCTAGGGTCTGCTACTCCCTCCCTTGAATCCTTTCAAAACACCCTCGACCATAAATATGGCTATGTTAGACTGGATGCTAGGTTTGGCGACATAAAAATGCCAGAAATTCTTATTGCGAATACACAAAAAGAAACCGCAAGCAAATCCATGACTTCTCATTTTTCAAGCTTATTACTTGAACACATGACCAAGGCATTAGGCGATAAAGAACAAGTCATTCTTTTTCAAAACCGACGAGGATACACCCCCTATTGGTCATGTGAAATTTGTGGATGGATCCCTAAATGCGATGCATGTGATGTTTCATTAACGTATCACAAACATGTTAACCTGCTGAAATGCCATTATTGCGGGTATACGAACGCTCCTATGGGCAGTTGCGGCGCTTGCGGGAGTCATAAGTTAAAGATGCAGGGTTTTGGAACAGAAAAAATTGAAGATGAGCTAGAAAAAGTATTTCCTGATGCAAAAATTGCGCGAATGGATTTAGATACTACACGGTCTAAACATGCCTATTCTGAACTCATTACACGCTTTGAAAATAGAGAAATAGATGTGCTCATTGGAACACAAATGCTTTCCAAGGGCTTGGATTTTGATAATGTAAGTTTGGTTGGAATTCTCGATGCGGACCATCTTTTAAATCGCCCAGATTTTAGAGCCTATGAGCGTGGGTTTCAACTGATGACCCAAGTAGCAGGAAGAGCAGGAAGAAAAAATAAACGCGGTAAAGTTGTGATTCAAACGAAGCAACCAGACCACTGGGTGCTGCAATTAGTTAGCTCACACGACACCCTTCAGTTTATTAAAAATGAATTGATTGAACGCAAGAACTTTAATTATCCGCCCTTCTCGAAACTTATAATAATCACCTTGAAACATGCGGATGAGAACTTGTTGAATAGGGCATCTCAAGACTTGGCCATGCATTTAAAAAGCGCCTTGAAAGAACGTGTACTCGGACCTGAATTCCCCATTGTAAAACGCATCCAAAACCAATACCAAAAGGAAATCAAAATAAAATATGAGAAGTCGCTATCGGATAAAAAAATAAAGGAGCACCTAATGGCACTCCTTACTAATTTTTACGAGATGGTTTCTTACAAAGCCATCAAAGTGAATATAGACGTAGATGCATATTAACCCAAATAGCTTTTCAAAATCTTATTCTTGGATGTATGCTTCAATCGTCGAATCGCTTTCTCTTTAATCTGACGAACGCGTTCTCTGGTTAAATCAAAACGGTCACCGATTTCTTCTAAAGACATCGGTGGACGACCATCTAAACCGTAGAACATGCAGATCACTTCGCTTTCACGTGGGGTAAGCGTTAACAATGAACGTTTAATATCACTGCGTAAGGATTCCATGGTAAGATTATTCTCAGGACTTGGCATTCCTTCACCGCTCATTACATCATACATGTTTGAAGAAGACTCGTCTCCCTCAACTAATGGAGCATCCATAGAAACATGTCTTCCATTTTGAGCCAGGGATTGCTTCACCTCATCCGTGCTGCAATTCAAAAACTCCGCTAATTCTTCGGCAGAAGGAGGTCGTTCAAACTTCTGTTCCAACTCCGAAAATGCTCTATTTATCTTATTGATGTTTCCGATCTTGTTTAATGGTAATCGAACAATACGTGCTTGCTCGGCTAAAGCCTGCAAAATTGATTGTCGAATCCACCAAACCGCATAAGAAATGAATTTGAAGCCTCGGGTTTCATCAAAACGCTCAGCGGCCTTGATTAATCCAAGATTTCCTTCATTAATCAAATCAGGAAGGGCAAGCCCTTGGTTTTGATATTGTTTTGATACGGAAACCACAAATCGAAGATTTGCTTTGGTTAAGCGCTCTAACGCGGCGCGATCTCCAGCGCGAATTCTTCGTGCTAATTCCACTTCTTCATCTGCGGTAATCAAATCCACCCTACCAATCTCTTGAAGATATTTGTCAAGTGATGCTGTTTCTCGGTTGGTTACCTGTTTCGCAATTTTCAGCTGCCTCATAAACTATTGTATTTTAACGTCGTGAAGACTCTAACGCACAAACATCAAAAAGGTTAGTGCTTTTTTTCAAAAAAGTTGAAAATAGATCGGATTTTCTTGTTATATCGCTAATCCGAGGGATTCGCGCACACGTTTTAATACGGGATTAGCTACAGCCATTGCACGTTGAGCCCCTTCCAATAAAATGCGTTCCACTTCCATTGGATTGTTCATATAATAAGCATAACGGGTTCGTTCATCAGCAAATTTTGAACAAATTAATTCAAACAAGGCTTGTTTTGCATGACCATATCCATATCCACCGGCCAAATAATTTGAACGCATTGTTTGGATGTCTGACGGCTCGGCTAACAATTGATATAAATTAAACACATTGCACGAATCCGGATTCTTTGGTTCCTCAAGCGGGGTGCTATCTGAAGAAATACTCATAATGCGTTTACGCAATTGCTTTTCATCCTCAAAGATATCAATGGTGTTATTTCTAGATTTGCTCATTTTTTGACCATCAATTCCTGGGATCAACTTCGTTTCCTCGTTGATATGCTCATCCGGTAAAACAAAAATGTCGCCCATCTTGGCGTTAAATCGAGCGCCTACATCTCTTGTGAATTCCAAATGTTGCAATTGATCCTTTCCTACAGGAACTTGATTGGCATCGTACAATAAAATATCCGCAGCCATTAACATTGGATAGGTAAATAACCCCCCATTCACATCTGCTAAACGATCCGCTTTATCCTTAAAACTATGCGCCAAAGTAAGCCGTTGATAAGGAAAAAACGTAAGTAAATACCACATGAGTTCCGTAACCTGGGGTATATCACTTTGCCTGTAAAAAACTACCTTTTCGGGATTAAGACCACAAGCTAACCAAGTTGCTGCAGTTGACAAGGTATTGTTCTTTAAGGTATTAGGGTCCTTGACTTGGGTTAATGAATGTAAATCAGCGATAAACAAAAACGAGTCATTGCCTGGAATTTCAGACATTTGAATTGCGGGCAAAATAGCCCCTAGAATATTACCTAAATGCGGGGTGCCTGTACTTTGTATTCCTGTTAAAACTCTTGGCATCGTTTATTTCTACAAAAATAACAAATCAGTAGATAAATTCACGAAATCAAGTTAATTCCTTACTTTTGACCATGCGAATATTTTTGGGAATTCTATCGCTTCTTTGGAAAGTGTATATCGCTATCGTGTTCTTTTTCTTTGCGATCTTACTATTTCCATTTTTCTTTGTCATTATTCAATCTCCTCGAACAAAGAATTACAGCTTTTATCTGTTCATATTCTGGAGCTTTATGATGCGCGTCTTTTGTTTTTATCCGATTAAAAAAATTAGACATGGTGAAATGCCTACAGGGCCCTATATCATTGTTGCAAATCACACATCCTATTTGGATATTTTCTTCATGTATTCGATTGTACCTCAGCATCAGTTTATGTTTTTAGGTAAAAGTGAAATTTTGGGATATCCACTCGTTAGTACCTATTTCAAAAGCATGAACGTACCCGTTTATCGAAATGATAAATCAAAGGCAGGAAGAGCCTATCTAGGTGCAATAAAAGCTTATCAACAAGGGTTTTCGTTGGCAATTTTTCCAGAAGGGACCTTCCCAGAAATTGACTTACCAAAAATGATTGCATTCAAAAGTGGCGCTTTTAAATTGGCAAAAGAACTTAAGGCACCAATATTCCCAATTACCTTCATGAACAATTATAAATTATTTTCAGATCCAATGGATTGGTTAGGACCTGCTCACCCTGGCTTAGCTGTAGTTCATTTACATCCACTTGTTACAGTAGATCAAGTTGAGTCAATGACCGTTGAAGAATTAAAAGCGCATTGTTTTCAAATTATTTCAAAACCACTAGAGGAAGCGCATCCTGATCTTTACTAACTTTACCACATGAACATAGACGATAACCTGATTAATCACCTCAGTAATTTAGCCAAATTATCTTTTGAAGGCAGTAACAGAGAGGCATTGAAAAAGGATTTAGAGAAAATCATTGGATTCATGAATCAATTAAACACCTTAGATACAACGGATGTGGAACCACTCGTGTTCATGACAGATGAGGTAAATCGCTTAAGAGTAGACGAAGCACATTTGGAAATTTCAAAAAATGACGCCTTGAAAAATGGTCCTAAACATGACAGCGACTACTTCCGAATTCCAAAAGTAAAAGGAAAGCACAATAATTAATTGATGTATCGGGATTTCTCAACAATAACACACCGATTATTCTGTTGCTTTAAGTACCCTAACTCATAGCAAAAATAATAGGTATCCCCTTTTTGTGTTTGAAATAAATTCGTGTGATAATTAAAGTTGTACCCCATTTCAATAAGTTCAATTGTTGGCTTAACACATTGTTTATTTAAAAGAAGCTCCTCCAGAATTCTACGATTTTTACGCAAAATTCGATTGACTTTACGAACGGTAGCGTTACTATCTTCATTCAAGCGATTATTGAAGGTGTTTCGACAATAATCAGAACAGAATTTCTGGTCTTTTCGTCCATTTAGGACTTCATTACATTCTCGGCAATGACGATTACTCATAGGATAGTTGATTAACAAGAATTAACAAGGAAAAATAAAGGAAAGCATCCAAATAGTGCCAATTTTAGGCTCGGAAAAAAGACGCAAATGGAAAATAATGTAAATCAAGAAATGCATCGAACAGAACAATTACGGCAAATTGCCGAAAAAATTGCGCTTGAGCATCAAGTATTGTCAATTCTTAAAAACGAAATTTCAAAAAAAATTGTCGGACAACACCAACTAATTGACCGTCTAATCATTGCTTTATTATCCAATGGACATATTCTGCTTGAAGGGGTTCCAGGTTTAGCTAAAACGCTTGCCATAAAAACATTAGCCGAGGCAGTTGATGGTACGTTTAACAGAATTCAGTTCACTCCAGACCTACTTCCGGCTGATTTAACCGGCACGCAAATCTATCAGCAAAAAGCAGAAAAATTCGTTGTAAAAAGAGGACCAGTCTTTGCATCTTTTGTCCTAGCGGATGAAATAAACAGAGCTCCAGCCAAAGTTCAAAGCGCCTTATTGGAAGCCATGCAGGAAAGACAAGTAACTATAGGCGATGAAACCTTTATGTTGCCCTCTCCATTTCTTGTAATGGCTACTCAAAATCCTATTGAACAAGAAGGCACTTATCCGCTACCGGAAGCACAAGTAGACCGATTTATGCTTAAAGTAACTATCGGATATCCATCCAAAGAGGAAGAATTATTAATTATTAGAAACCATATTAACCCCTCTTCGAATATGAAGGTGAATCCTGTCCTATCGTTGGTTGACATCGAACGGATGAGATCCCTTGTGGAACAAATATACATGGATGATAAAATTGAACGGTACATTGTATCCTTGATATTTGCAACCAGAAACCCTGCGGAATATGGCGCAGGTGACCTAGCGAATTACCTGTCTTTTGGGGCCTCACCCAGAGGGAGTATCAACCTAGCAATGGCCGCAAAAGCCCACGCATTCCTGAAAGGGCGAGCATTCGTTATTCCCGATGATGTACAAGCCATGGCTATGGATGTACTAAAACATCGAATTGGTCTTACCTATGAAGCAGAAGTGGCTAATTTGAAATCCGACGACCTAATCCAACAACTTGTTTCTCGCATCGAAGTTCCTTAATTCATGAACAGAGAAGAAATACTGAAACGGATTCGAACGATTGAAATAGCCACCAAAGGACTCCGGAGAGATTTATATTCAGGTCAATATAAAACGGCATTCAAAGGACGAGGTATGTCTTTTGCCGAGGTTCGCGATTACCAATATGGAGATGAAATACGTACCATAGATTGGAATGTCACCGCTCGATATAACACACCCTACGTAAAAGTATTTGAGGAGGAACGCGAATTATCTGTAATGGTATTAGTTGATGTGTCTGCTTCGTTTTATTACGGTACAGATCACCATTCTAAAATTGAAAAAGCCGTAGAATTTTTAGCCACCATCGCCTTTTCTGCCCTTGTAAACAATGACAAAACGGGGGCTATTTTCTTCTCGAATGATGTAGAATGCTATATCCCACCAAAAAAAGGACGGGAACACATCTTATATATGATTGACCGCCTCATTGCGTTCAACCCCGTTCATAAAGGCACAACGCTAAGCGCACCATTAAAAGCGCTTCGACAGACCCAAAAAAAGCGTGCAATTTGTTTCTTAGTCACTGATTTTGTAGATGAATCACTCAACCTTGATGAATTATACTTAACAAAAAAATATCATGACTTAATTGGTGTAAAAATCAATGACCCAAGTGAAAAAGAACTACGCATTCCTGCTATTTATCAAGTAGTCAACCCCGAAACCGGTAAAACCGAATGGGTTAATGGATTTTCTCAGTATTTCAAACGAGCCTTTAAATCCAACTTTCTTGCACATGAAGAAAAAGTAGAAAACGACTTAAAAACACGGGGCATACCATTAATAAATTTACAAACCAATACATCGATCATAGAACCCTTAACTGCATTTTTTAACCAACGAAAATGAAACAACTCGTTCTATTTGTTGCATTAATTTCTGCACCGTGGCTAACCGTGGCTCAAGAACCGAACACCTATGTTTCAAGTAAAGAAATAACTGTCGGCGGAATCCTTGAAGTTCAATACGAAATAAGTCTACTAAAGAATCAGGACATAGCGTTCAATCCACCCCGGGGATATTTTCCTTGCAACCGAATTTCCGCCAAGTCCAATTTAAAGGGAACGGAATTTAAGGATTTGGAAATATTGAGCTATAGCGACACCATAATCGATTCGGGCGGATCTAAGCTTTGGCGAGCCAATTTTAAATTAATTCCATGGGACACAGGCACTCTTGTTCTCCAGCCACTTCCCTATTCCATGGATAGTCAAATGAGCTATTTTACATCAATCCTAGTACAATCGAGCTTTGTTCCTGCTAAAAAAGGAATGCGTATTTACGACATTAACGAATCAAATACACCCTTTAAAAAAGAGCTCGTTTGGACAGAACTCATATCCAAATATTGGTGGATCCCGTTGCTCTTATTACTCATAGGATTATTCATTGTAGTTTACAAAAAAAGGACTAAGGGTTCACCGATCGAACCCGAATCCTTGACGGTGAAGCAGCAGACCCTTCAATCCATTGAAAAATTAGTGGCTAAACAGCAATGGAGCACAGACCAGAAACTCCATTATACGGAATTGAGTTTTATTCTTCGCTGGTACTTGTCAACCCGTTACAATATAAATTTATTAGAACGAACAACCTTTGAAACCATCTTGCTACTTAAGGCACTAAAATTAGATGAATACCTCATTACACAGATAAGCTTGATTTTTAACGAAGTAGATGCAGTGAAATTCGCTAATAGCGAACTCCCCGCGAGTGACCATGAAAAATTAATTGAATGGTCGAAAGAAGTAGTAATTATCAGCAGCCCTGTAGAAACATCCCATGTTTAATCGTTGGAATTTAAATATAAACCAATATGAGTACTTAGAACCAACTTGGTTTTGGGCACTATTGCTTGTTCCAATCGTCGCGGGTTGGTTGTATTTCTTGGATCGTCGACGAGGCGGGGATTGGAAGTATAACGGTGCTATTCAAAACTTAAATGGAGGTAAATTCAATTTCTTATCACTATTTCGCTCCTGTATTGTATTCCTACCCGCTGCCGCACTCACCTTGCTGATTATTGCTATGGCTAAACCTTATTCATGGCAGCAAAGCGACCAAAAGCATGAAGAAAACAAATTCGGAATCGACATCATGCTAGCGATGGATGTTTCTATGTCAATGTATGCAACAGACTTTAAACCGAATCGCTTGGAGGCTGCGAAAGAAGTTGCGATAGACTTTATTAATGGCCGAAACGGTGATAAAATAGGGCTGGTGCAATATGCCGGAGAAGCGTTTACAAGTTGCCCACCAACACTTGATTACCCCATTTTAATTGCGCAACTAACTAAAGCAGATGGAATGGAAATGGAACCGGGAACTGCCATCGGAACAGGATTAGGTACAGCCGTTGTGCAACTTAGAAATGATGAATTAAAATCTAAAGTAATTATTTTACTCACGGATGGAAGTAATAATTCCGGCGATATTAGTCCGGAAGATGCCGCGCTATTGGCGAGAGAAAAAAATATTTGTGTGTATACAATAGGCATAGGTAGTAATGGCGTTGCCCCCACTCCAATTATGACTTCAACTGGAATAATCTACGAAAACATGCCGGTTGAAATTGATGAGCAAACCCCAACACAAATTGCAACAAGTACTGGAGGAATGTATTTCCGAGCTACAGACAAGGATGGACTAAAAAAAATATATGAGCAGATTGAGGTGATGGAAAAACGGAAAATCACACATAAGGTAGTTCAAGCTGACCCTCCTCCAACCCCTCAAGCATTTTTAAACTGGGCATTAGTGTTCATGCTGATTTACTTGACCGCATCGTCATTTTTATATTTACCTCAAATAAATGAGTAAGAACATGAAAATGAGGACATACATAGTATACAGTTTCGTATCCATTGGGGTGATTTTACTTATTCTTGGTGGACTCAATTATTATTTTAGTCAAAGCCCTCAAGGTAAATCAACACTAATCTTCACAAAGCCCGCATATCTATATTTGTTTTGGATTGTTCCAGTCACCTATCTTGCCTATTATAGAAATCAACGCATAAAAGAAACCTTAAAAAAACAATATGGCAGTCCGTTATATAATAAAGAAATAAACCCAATTAAAACGACTGTATCGCAGTTTTTTCTGACCTTGAGTATAAGTTTTGTAATTATTGCTTTAGCACAACCGGTATTTGGAAAAAAGAAAGTTAAAGGGGTATCTAAATCGTTAGAAATCGCCATATGCTTGGATATATCCAATTCCATGAATGTTAGGGATTTGCAAGGTCAATCCAGAATTGAAGTAGCAAAACGGACCATTGGCGGCTTAATTAATCAACTGTCGGGTGAAAAAATAGGGCTGTGTGTATTCGCAGGAGACGCTATGGTTCAATTACCCTTGACATCCGATTATCAGACCGCACAACTGTTTACTGAAGAAATACAATCAAGCTACATTTCAAATCAAGGAACGAATATTATTGAAGCATTGGAAACAAGTGTCTTAATGTTCTCAAAGAATAATGAGCCCAAGTGTATTCTTATGATTAGCGATGGGGAGGATCATGAAAATCAGCAAAGTGAGATTTATAATTTCATTCGGGAACAACAAATTGCATTTTATGGAATTGGAATTGGTTCAACCCATGGTGGACCTATTCCAGAGGATCCGCAAGATCCTAATTCAGCGAATAAAAGAGATGCGAACGGATTCACAGTGAATTCAGCGCCTAATCCTAATTTTATAAAAGATTTGGCCAATCGCCTGAATGGAACTGCAATAATTACCAGTGAAGCTTATCCAGATTTGGATGCGATATTAACAGAAATTAACCACGCAAAATCAACAAAATCACGAAATTTGGACTTTGAAATCAAGGCTAGTATTTACGAATACGCCGTGTTGCTTGCATTGATCTCTTTAAGCGGTTGGATTTTAGTTAAAGGAATTAAAGCGAATGAATAAACATTACCTTGTTCTTTGTATTGGATTTATCATTCATTGGGGATTTGCCCAACAATGGGTAGATTCCATTGACGCTGCCCGCCATGCTTATCATAAAAAAAACTACGCAGACGCTGAACGGATATACAAATCACAATACGAAAAGGCGAAATCAAAAGGAGGAATTGATGAAGAACTTGCTCAAACAAAGTATCGTCAACGAGATTACAAAGGAGCCATTCACTTTTATCAAAAAAAATTAAAGTCGGTAAAGAACAAGACCGAAAAAGCCCGAATAAAACACAACCTTGGAAATTCATATTTTGAAAAAGGTGACTACGCCAAGGCTATTAACGCATATAAAGAAGCTTTGAGGTTGAATCCTTCTAATGATAAAACAAGGTACAACCTTAGCGAAGCTATTCGTCAGCAGCAAAATCAAGAACAGAAAAACAAACCAAACAAGCAAAACAGCCCCAAAAAAAATCCATCGGATTCAAAGCAAAAAAATGAACCAAAAAGCGGAAATAACAACAATAAGAATTCCAATAAAAACGGACAATCAAGCCAAAGTAAACTTCCCAAAAAAGAAGTAGAACGAAAATTAGATGAGCTTGCAAGAAAAGAAGGAGAAACTCGAAGAAAGATGGGCAATGGGAAAAGTAAGACTAAATCCAAAAATTCGTCGAATAAAGATTGGTAATGACTAAACTATTTACACTTGTTTTAATTGGAATCGTTTGCATTTTACATGCCCAAAAACCTATTGTAAAATTAGAGGTTGACCAAACGAAAATCACCCTTGGTTATGAATTAATAATCACGGTTAAATCGAATATTGAAGGTGAAATAACCATTAACTTCCCTTCGGAATTTGTCAGAGGTTACGATGTAATGAGCGGGATGGAACAAGAAGTTGATTATAATACTGGTATCGTTAACACCATTAGTTATTATTCTCAGAATGGAAGTTTTAAAAAGACAGGAACGTTCAGCATTGGTCCGGCCTACGTTAAACGAGGTAAGCATGTATTCAAATCAAATATGGTCCAAGTAATTGTACAAAAAGAAAATGTCGATAATGGCAATGGAACCATATCTTCTAAACAACTCAAACAACTTGCTTTTGGCGTAATTGAAGTAAACAAAACATCGCTCTACGAAGGCGAACCCTTAATTGTCCAAGCCAAAGTGTATTCACGATTCGCTCCAACAAGTATTGAAGATTATCAAACCTATAAAATTGACCAGAGTTTAGATAAGCAAGCATTGGATAATGCACAAAACTTAACAGCACGTAAAGAAACAGTAAAAGGTGTGGGAATGTATGTTATTACACACGACAAAAATCTCCTCTTCCCAACCGGTAGTGGTGCCTTACAAATTAACCCATTTAAACTCGTACTGCGACAACACTTTGATGGCTTGGCGGTGGTATCTACCGGCGCGAATGTTAATGTTAAGCCATTGCCTAACAATGCGCCAAAATCCTTTATAGGCTTTGTTGGTTCGTTAGAGGCAAAATGCCAATATAGTGGGACTTGTGATAAAAAAGGGGACATCTTAAAACTTGAGCTCGTTCTCACTGGAAAAGGTAATTTGCACAATGTTGATGCGCCAAAGTTAAAATTAAGCAAAGGACTCATTCAATTTGGTAAACCCGCCTTAACCGAAGCCTATTCTTTTGGTGCTCAGGGAGCTGAAGGTAAAATGATTTATAATTACACACTACAGTCTACTAATAACGAAAGAAAGGAAATTAATGACCTCTTAATTAGTTATTTCAACCCAGAGAAAGAAGCGTATGTTACGCTTACATTGGATGGTTTCAAATCCACTGATGTTCAAACGAACACCCCAATCACAAAAAAAGGAACAACTACGGTGATTAAACCGGAAAAGATAAACAAACCTACAGAACCCGCTTCTTCAAATAAAAATGTAATCACCTGGGGGATTCTTTCCTTAGTGTCTGTATTATTTCTAGCCACCATTGGATTGAGCTATCTTCGTAAGAAACCGGTATAAATCAATCCATCTATTAGCGAACCAAAAATCAACAAGCAAGAACCCTTTAGTCCCAAAATTAGTGCAGCAACACTTAAGAAACAATTCGAAAATGCAATAAATGAAGGCTCCATATCAGACATTGAGCGAATCATATTTAATGCAATCGCATTGGGGTTAAATAAAAATATGGCCCATGAAACCAAAGAAACCTTGTTAGCCGAATTGGGAATGAAAAATGAATCCGATGCGAATCAAATACATGCTTGGTATTTAAGTGTTCAACAAGCTAAATATGGGTTAAATGTAAATGACATTGATGATAAAGAGCTTCTGTCCGAAAGCAAAGTCATTTTCGAACGTATTACGCGTAATTATTCGATTTGATAGGTGACTCCATCGATAACAGCTTCTACACGCTCAAAACACTCCTTGGCCTCTGCTAGGTGTTGATCTGTATTTGGATATCTTGAAGAAAAATGGCCAATTAGAAGTTTTCGTGCACCAATTTCTCTAGCTAAACTTGCTGCTTCTGCGGCAGTGGAATGAAAGGTTTGCTTTGCCCTATCCGATTTATCAGATAAGAACGTAGCTTCATGATACAACGTAGTGGTTCCTTCCGTATATGATTTAAGTGCAGGAAACGGTTTTGTGTCAGAACAATAGCTATAAATCCTTGATGGTGGTGGAGGTAAGGTATAATCTTTATAAGATACCCAAGACCCATCGATGCGTTGAAAATCCTTGCCTTGCGCCAAGAGCTTTAAATGTTCATTACTTAGGGTGCTTCCTTCCACAGCATTTTTATTAATCTTCAAGCGTTGGAATTTTTCTTGTACACTAAATCCAAAAGTTTTAATGCGATGCTTAAGTGGAAATGCAAACATACACATTGCCTCATCCTCATAGATCACCTCTTTTGATTTCATTTCAAGGGGAATAAAGGTGAAATTAAACGTAAGTGTTGTTTCACTAGCTCTAAATATAACAGAGAGAATTTCCAATAATTCTGGAGGTCCATACAATTGAATACCTGTGGTTCTTCCTAATAAACTCATCGTTCCAAGCAAACCGGGTAGACCATAAAAATGATCCCCATGCAAATGAGAAATTAAAATGTGATTGATGCGCTGAAATGGGGCATTAAACCTACGAAGTTGCTGTTGTGTGCCTTCGCCGCAATCAATTAATACGTAACGGTTATTGCAATGAACTAATTGAGCTGAACAAGAACGTTCGGTTGTAGGAACAGCAGCGGAACTGCCAAGTACTAAGGCATTAAAATTATTCAAAATCGGCTAAGGCTTCTTCAACGGATTGAAAAATCCTAAATACGCGATCTAATTGTGCGATTTCTATCATTTTAAGCACCACCGGCTGAACGCCAGCGATTGCAAATGCTCCATTTGTATCTTTACAAAGCCGATTGGCAACCAAGATTGCACTGAGACCAGAAGAATCACAAAACTTAGTTTTAGTTAAGTCTAGTAACATCTTATTTTGTCCTTTTTTATTTTCAAAAGTAAAAACTGACTTAAGGTCTGGTGCGGTATGGGTATCTAATTTTTCAACCATT
>JAIXRD010000123.1 GCA_027485365.1 Cryomorphaceae bacterium
ATGATGGAATTGTACCGTTCAGAATACAAATGGGTTGATGTTCGTACGCGCTTGTGGGCTAAACAAAAAGAAATAGAAACAGGCGTAGATGCGCAAATATGGGTTGGTGCGAATTATTTCACCCAATCTATTTACTACAAAGTTCCATTTGCCCCCCTTTTTAATATTCAGGATAGTATTTATGTCTTAGATTTTCAATCCGATCAAATGACAGTCTATACCCCAATGGGGGAAGTGAGCAGACGAACCCCCTTACTGTTTCACTATCATAAAGATAAAACGGGGTGGAAGCGTGTTATTCTCAAGGATGAATCATCGCAAGCACTTTATGCCTTATTCGAAAAAGATGGAATTTCTATGTTAGGTAAAATCGATTTAACTACCGGTACAATCGACAGTAAACATCGATTATATCATAAGTACGTAGAAAAAATTCGCATTCACCGCGGTAACGTCTATTATATTTATCGGCCTTTTGAATCCATTCAAAAACGATTTTTATATAAGGAACGGTTATTTGACTAGCGTTACATGTCCATTTGCATTGATTGAATCTTGATCAGGGACATCATAACTTACTTTCCAATTGTAGGCTCCAAACTGACATAACTTACCTTTGTATTTTCCATCCCAACCGTCACCTGGTTTATTACTTTCAAAGATGAGTTGACCCCAACGATTGTAAACCTCAAATCGATAATATTTCACTTGGTCAGTATTACTTATTATCGGGGTAAAGACGTCGTTTAATCCATCCCCATTCGGAGTAAATGCGTTAGGTACCGTTAATCGAACAACATCGGTGCTTTGAACTACATTGTACGCTGTATCTGTACATCCATTGACATCATATACAACCAACATCACATTGTAATCTGCAATGGTAGATGCAGGATAAAAGTAACTTGGATTATCCTGTGTAGATGAACCTCCATCACCAAACTGCCATAAGGATCCGGTATAGTTTTGAGAGTTATTTATGAAGTCAATTCCTCCAGTCACAAAGTCAATTTCAGGGGAAGCAGTAGTAAAGGCAGCTGTTGGTCCCGGCACAACACAAACTGCATTTGAAATGGTCGTATCTGCTGTACATCCATTGGTATTGGTAATTAATAGTGTAACATCTACACAACCTATGTTGTTAAAGTCCACGTTAAATTGATTGGATGAGTACGTTAATCCATTCGAGAACGTCCATAATGCCGTTGAAAAATTACCGATACTCGAATTTGTAAAGGTTACCGTCGATGGTAAGCAAACAATATTATCGCTTACCGTAAATGAGGCAATAAACGGAGGAGGCGTAGTCAACACATCGGTTGCTGTAGCCGTACATCCATTGGCATCTGTTATATTCACAATATAATTTCCTGGGGCCAATGCGCTTGCAATGCTACCCGTTTGACCTGTAGGTGTCCAAACATAACTATATGGAGCGGTACCGCCAAGTGTATTTGCAGTGAGTTGACCATCATTATATCCATAGCAACTTACGGGTACTTGGGTAATGTTGGCACTTAATGGTGCTAACGGTTGGGTAACAGTTATTTGTGCTGAACTAACACAGTTATTCGCATCTGTTATCGCGATGATGTATTGACCTGGAGGAATGTTATTCAAATCTTGGGTAAATTGCCCCGTGGTCCAAAAATATGTGAAAGGTCCTGTACCGCCCTGAGGTGTAACATCGATCGCTCCATCGGCATATCCAAAACAAGATACGTTGGTTACGGTATAACCAACGGTTAGTGGAAACGCAGGTTGTGTTATATTAACGCTCATTACCGCAATACACCCATTGGCATCTGTTACGGTTACATTGTATATTCCAGCAATTAAGTTTTGAATATCTTGACTAGTAGCACTATTGCTCCAACTGTAGGTATACGGGGAGGTGCCTCCACTTACAGAAAGGTTAATCGATCCGGTATTATTACCAAAACATAATACATTCACGTGTGATTCTTGCAGTAAAATTGGCGCTTGAGGTTGTGTAATCGTAGCGGTAGCTGATACGGTACATCCGAGGTTGTCAGTAACAACAACGTTATAGCTTCCAGCAAGTAGATTGCTTACGGTTTGGCTTACTTGGTTATTACTCCATTGATATGTATAGGGTCCTTGTCCTCCCGCTGGATTAGCTGTTATTGCTCCAGTTGCAAATCCGTTGCAGTTTACATTAATTTGGGTTAAACTCACCGTAAGCACCGGTGGTTGGTTAATGGTGATGGTAACTGAAGATGAACATCCGTTTGCATCAGTAATCGGGTAGGTGTAAGTTCCCGCCGGTACAGTGAAGGATCCGGTACCTGTGTATGGCGCTGTTCCTCCAATAGCTGTTATGGTAATTACACCAGTTCCTGCATTACAAACAATTGGTGATGTTATATTGGCTACCGCCTGAAGCGTATTCGGTTGAGTAATGGTTATTGTTGTACTCGCAGTACATCCATTCGCGTCCGACACATTATATGTATATGTTCCTGCGATTACAGTAAAGTTCCCTTGTCCAATATATCCTGGCGTACCGCCTGAAGCACTAATATTTATTATTGCTGTTCCACCGTTACATAACACTGGTGAAACCAAGG
Source organism: Cryomorphaceae bacterium (assembly GCA_027485365.1). Classification (GTDB taxonomy): domain Bacteria; phylum Bacteroidota; class Bacteroidia; order Flavobacteriales_D; family Crocinitomicaceae; genus UBA952. The sequence continues at coordinate 2,592 of JAIXRD010000123.1, forward strand.
TTGCGTTGGCAACCAATAAGGTTGGTTGGCTAATAAAGATTGAGGTGGTATCCTGACAACCATAAGAATCCGTTATAGTAAAATTATTCCAACCGGCAGATACGGTAAAGTTTCCTGTTCCTGAGACTGAAGGTGTTCCTCCTGTTGATGAAATAGAAACAGTTGCTGTACCCCCAAAACACAACACATTCGTTGTTTGATTTGCTAATGCAATTAGCTGATTAGGTTGATTCACCGTAATCGTGGTAGAATCTAAACATCCATTGGCATCGGTCACATAGTATGTCTGTGTTCCTGCGCTTTGTAAGAATGAACCAGTTCCTGTATAGGGTTGGGTTCCTCCAACAGCACTAACAACCACCGTTGCATTTCCACCAAAACAGAAAACAGGCGAACTGATGCTTGAATTAGCAATTAATTGACTTGGTTGCGTAATGGTAACTTGGTTTGTGCTTTGACACCCATTGGTATCTGTAACAACTACAGAATATAATCCGGGTACTAAATTCGAAGTGCTTGCGGTGGTATCTGCATTCGACCATAAATATTGATACCCTGGTGTTCCTCCAATTGGGGTAACCGTTGCGCTTCCATTACCTGCATTGAAACAGCTTACATTTTGACCGCTTATACTTGTAAGCAATTGAGTAGGTTGGTTAATAAATAAGTTGATCACAAATGAACATCCATTGGCATCGGTAATAGTAAAGGATTGATTACCAGCAGATACATTTATGTTTCCAGTTCCAACATAAGGTGCAATACCACCACTAGCTGAAATGTTAACGGTGGCTTGACCTCCAAAACAAGCGATTGGATTTACAATTGTTGCTGTAGCAGTTAATGCCGTAGGCTGTAATATCGTAATCGTTGCGGTATCTGAACATCCTTGAGCATCGTTTACTATATAGTTATATACCCCAGCAGTCGGGAAGAACGTTCCAACACCACTGTATGGATTTGTACCTCCAGTTGCACTAACCACCACTGTTGCATTCCCATTAAAGCAAGCAATTGGAACGGTTTCAATTGCAGATGCAAGTAATACATTGGGCTGTGTGATTGTCAGGTTCTGAACATTTTGACATCCGTTAGCATCGGTAATTGTTACACTATAATTACCAGGAGCAAGATTGTTTATGCTGTTGCTTGTGGCACCTGTAGACCATAATGGGGATAATGGTGCTGTACCACCAGAATAAAAGACTATTGCACTACCGTTGTTAGCACCGTTACATGAAACGTTTGTGCTAGCAACCGAGCTCGTGAGTAGGGTAGGTTGGGTAACCTGAATACCAATGGTGTTATTACATCCATTGAGATCAGACACGATATACGTATAATTACCTGCAGGAACCAAGTAATTACCTGTTCCTGAATAAGCAGGTGTTCCTCCGCTCGCTCCAATGCTTACCAAAGCACTATCACCATGACAAAGAATTGGATTTACTATGGTTGCACTCAATACAAGGGGAGTCGGTTGTGTTACATTAATGGTTGTAGTGGCCACACATCCATTGGCATCAATTAAAGTGTACGTATATGTGCCTGCACTTACAGTAAATGTACCTGTTCCGCTGAACGGAGCAACTCCACCATTTGCACTGACAACAACCGTGGCTTGTCCGCCACTACATGCGATAGGTGAAGTAATACTTGCAACCGCAGTAAAGGCAGCAGGTTGTGTTACTGTAATTGTTGTAGAATCGATACAGCCATTTTGGTCGATTAATACATAGGTGTGTGTTCCAGCAAATTCATTAAACGTCCCATTCCCACTATATCCTGGTGTTCCCCCAGCTCCATTCACAAGAACGATAGCTTGTCCACCAAAACATGCGATTGGTAAAATTACATTTGCTGTTGCTACGATAGGCGTAGGTTGAGTAATTGTAGTATTCAAGTTAAAAATACAGCCGTTTGCATCCGTTACTTGAAGTGAATAGCTTCCTGCAAGTTGATTGTTGATGGAGCTTGTTGTTGATCCTGTATTCCAAAGGTAGGTGTACCCCGGAGTGCCACCAGATACGCTTGCAACTGAACTTCCATTGCTTAGACCAAAACATGTTACGCTCGTGTTGTTGAACGTCGCTGTTACTGCAGTTGGTTGAGTAATTAAAATACTGGTTGATGCACTACAACCATTAGCGTCTTGAATCGTGTACGTAATATTTCCTGCGAACGATAAGAAGGATCCGGTACCCGTGTAAGTTCCTGTTCCACCAGATCCTGTTACGGCAACCGTGGCTTGTCCACCGAAACAAAGAACAGGCGTTGTTTGAGTCGCAGTGGCGATTAGCTGTGTAGGTTGTGTTATTAATATGGAAGACGTAGAGGTACATCCATTAGCATCGGTAACAGTAAAGGACTGATTACCGGCAACAACCGATTGGTTTCCTGTTCCAGTGTAAGGAGCGCTTCCCCCGTTAGCCGATACAAACACGGAGCCAGTACCTCCGAAACACAAAATATTCGCTGTTTGAACAACCGCACTTGTTAATACCGTCGGTTGGGTAATATTGACATTCGAAACGCTTTGACATCCATTAGCATCCGTAACTGTTACTGAATATGCACCTGGTGCTAAATTGGATACACTGGCTGTTGTTGCTCCATTACTCCATAAGTAAGAGTAATTAGGTGTCCCACCATTGGCAGTAACAACAGCAGAACCATTGTTTAATCCATTACATGTCACGTTTTGACTTGAAATTGTGCTGTTTAATTGTGTTGGCTGCACTACGTTTATCGATGCAGTACTTGCGCATCCATTAGCATCAATAACTGTGTAAGATTGAATGCCTGCTAATGCAGTGAAGCTTCCAATGCCCGAATAGTTTGGAGTACCACCGTTGGCACTAACAAGAATGGAAGCAATTCCGCCATTACAAGCAATAGGAGTGCTAATTACCGCATTAGCAATTAACGCTGTTGGCTGATTAATGGTAATGGTAGTGGTAGTAGAACAACCATTGGCGTCAGAAACAGGGTAGGTGTAAGTTCCCGCAGAAACATTGTAGGTACCTGTTCCCGTATAGCTTGGTGTACCACCCGCAGCTGTTACAATGATATTTCCGTTGCCCCCGAAACATGCAATTGGCGAAGCAATTGCTGCATTTACAACTACGGCTGATGGTTGGGGAACGTTAATTGAAACAGAAGCAGTACACCCGTTGATATCAGTGACTGTATACGTAGAATTACCCGCCAA
>JAIXRD010000122.1 GCA_027485365.1 Cryomorphaceae bacterium
AAGGTACCTCCGGAAATACGGGTATGGGACTCGCCTTGGCCTGTATCATAAAAGGTTATAAGCTAATTTGTGTATTGAATGATAAGCAATCCAAAGAAAAAATGGATATACTCCGGGCAGTTGGAGCCGAAGTGGTGGTATGTCCTACGGCCGTTGAACCAACCGATCCACGTTCATATTATTCCGTTTCACGACGCCTAGCTACTGAAATCCCGAACTCTTGGTATGTGAATCAATACGATAATTTATCCAACCGCACCGCGCATTACGAGCAAACGGGACCTGAGATTTGGGGACAAACCGATGGAAAAATTACCCATTTTGTCGTTGGAGTAGGAACGGGTGGAACCATTTCAGGGGTTGGTAAATACTTGAAAGAAAAAAATCCCAACATTAAGATTTGGGGTATTGATACCTACGGTTCGGTTTTCAAAAAGTATAAAGAAACAGGGATTTTTGATGAAAACGAGATTTATCCCTACATCACCGAAGGAATTGGAGAAGATATTTTACCGGCCAATGTGGATTTTGATGTCATCGACCATTTTGAGAAAGTTACCGATAAAGATGCGGCTGTTTATACCCGAAGGTTAGCACGTGAGGAAGGGATTTTTGTAGGGAATTCTGCAGGTGCTGCCATCAAAGGCTTACTACAAATGGGAGAACAACTCACCAAAGACGATGTAGTCGTGGTGTTGTTTCACGACCACGGTAGCCGTTATGTAGGTAAGATTTTCAACGACGAATGGATGCGGGAACGCGGATTTTTAGAAGAGGAAATGCTGACCGCTGGTGATTTGGTAGCCAAACATAAAGACAAGCCCTTAGTAACTGTTTATGCGGAGGAATTGGTTTCTCATGCCATCGCAAAAATGCGCACCTATGGGATTTCGCAAATTCCGGTAATGAAGGATGGGAAAATTGTGGGTTCTATTGAAGACAGTCACATGTATCAAGTGTTGGTTGATGATCCTGCGCTCCGAGATGCACCGATTTCATCCATTATGAGGGCTCCGTTTCCTGTGGTTAACCACAATACCCCAGTGGAAGAACTTTGCAAATTGATTAACAAAGATACCCCCGCCGTTTTGGTTGAATTAGCCGACGGTAAGTCGCATATTGTAACGCGATACGACATCATTTCAGCGATGGCCTAATGCCTGAATGTAGCGATCAATTGGGTAACATCGTTTCGATTCCAAGGAATCCACAACGGATTATTTCTTTGGTTCCTTCCATTACTGAATTCCTTTACGCTTTAGGACTAGGCGATCGGGTTGTGGCGATCACTAAGTTTTGTATTTATCCCGACGAATGGTACTTAACAAAACCTCGGATTGGGGGAACGAAAACGCCTGATATTGATAAAATTAAAGCGCTCAAGCCGGATTTAATTATTGGGAATAAGGAAGAAAACCGACAAGAAGACATTGCGGCACTGGGTGAATTTGCCCCGGTTTGGATGAGCGATGTGAATTCCATTCAAGACATGTATTCCATGTTGACCTCACTGGGCGAAATCTTAGGGTTGGAGGAAGAATCATTGGGATGGATTACCCGGTGGAAGACCTATTTTGATGAAAATAAAACCAAAGGTCAAGGCAAAAAGGCGCTTTATTTTATCTGGAAAGATCCGGAGATGGTGGTGGGTAAAGACACTTATATCGATGCGTATATGAAAGCAATTGGATATGTGAATTGTGTTGAACGTGCCCGATACCCTATGCTGAGCGATTTGGATGAGGTCAATCCCGACGTGGTTTTGTTGAGTACGGAACCCTTTCCATTCAAGGAAACGGATTTTGGATATTTTCAAGAACGCTTTCCAAAGGCACGGATTGAACTCGTTTCCGGGGAAGAATTTTCATGGTATGGGGTCCGAAATGTTATCTAAGCAAGTGATACTGTTTTATGATGGCGATTGTCCCTTGTGCAATCGGGTGGTGACCTTTATCTTAAACCATGAGAAAGAATCCGAGATATTATTTTCCGCCTTGGATACAGCAGCAGCTAACGAATTTCTTAGTAAGCTTCATTCATATAATAGGGAAGAGGATACGGTATATTTTTTCGATGGCAACCAACTGTATAGTAAATCCACGGCGGTCTTGAAGCTGTTGCCTTTTTTAAAGGGAAACGTGTTCGTGCTGCGCTTGGGATGGTTTTTCCCAAAAGGACTTCGAGATAAGATGTATGACGAAGTCGCCAAGCGAAGAAAACGGATTTTTAAGGAATGTATAGTTGATATTCGCTTGGCTAAACGCTTATTGCAGTCCTAACTGCCGCTCAATCCCGTCTATAAAGGCATGAATCACTTTAATGTGAATTTCCTGGGCACGGTCCGCGTATTCACTGTGTGGTGCGCGAATCTCCAGGTCGGCAAGCGAAGCCAATTGTCCACCGTCTTTACCGCTTAAGATGATTGTTTTCATTCCTTTTTCTTTGGCGGCCATCACGGCATGAATCACATTTTTTGAATTTCCTGAGGTGGAAATACCTAACAATACATCACCCTCATTTCCTAGTCCTTCGATAAAGCGAGAAAAAACGAAATCATAGCCATAATCATTGGCTACACAACTTAAATGGGATGGGTCGGAAATAGAAATTGCAGCAAGTGCTTTTCGATTGTTGCGGTATCTTCCGCTCAATTCTTCCGCAAAGTGCATCGCATCACACATCGACCCACCGTTACCGCACGAAATGATTTTACCCCCGTGTTGGATTGCTTGGCTCATCCACTGAATTGCTTGCTCAATTTTCTTGAAATTTTCTTCCGTTTGGAATTGTTTGAGCACTGATTCAGCTTCTTGGAAATGGGATGCGATTGAGGAAACGGACATGACTTTTTTTTTCAAATGTAAGAAATTATAAGACGTTAGGATAATTGGACT
>JAIXRD010000066.1 GCA_027485365.1 Cryomorphaceae bacterium
AGAAGGCATTGAAAAAGAGGTATTTCCTTTGTATGATGAAGTACTTGCAAAATTAAGATCCTTGTCCAGTGCATGGAAAGACATTCCTTTACTCGCTCGTACACACGGGCAACCCGCCTCCCCTACGCGCTTAGGTAAAGAAATCCAAGTGTTTGCGGAGCGTTTAGAAATTCAATTAAATGTTGCCAAACGAATTCCCTACGCATCTAAATTTGGAGGAGCGACCGGGAATTTCAATGCCCATCACGTAGCCTATCCATCCATCAACTGGGTTGATTTCGCTAACCATTTTTTAGGTTCCCTTGGACTCGCAAGAAGTCAAACCACGACGCAAATCGAGCACTATGATTCCATGGCGGCCTTATTTGATGCCTTCAAGCGAATGAACACCATTTTATTGGATTTGAATCGCGATTTATGGACCTATATATCCATGGATTACTTCAAGCAAAAACTGAAGGAAGGAGAAATTGGTTCAAGTGCCATGCCGCACAAAGTAAATCCAATTGATTTTGAGAACTCTGAAGGGAACTTAGGAATTGCAAATGCGCTGTTTGAACACTTTGCAGCAAAACTTCCTGTTTCTAGGTTGCAACGTGACCTTACGGATTCCACGGTATTAAGAAATATAGGAGTACCCTTAGCGCATACGGTAATTGCATTAAAAGCAACGATGGTAGGCTTAAACAAAGTGGTATTAAATGAAGAAAAAATACACCAAGACCTAGAGAATAATTGGATGGTTGTAGCTGAAGCCATCCAAACCATACTTCGTCGAGAAAACTATCCAAAGCCCTACGAAGCATTAAAAGAACTCACGAGAACCCACGACAAAGTAACCAAAGAAACCATCCATCATTTTATCGATACCTTAGCCGTAAGCGAGGTGGTGAAGGAAGAACTTAAAGCAATCAGCCCATGGAATTATTTAGGCATTCAGCTGGTAGATTAATTCTGTTTTTTTTGATTTTTATTGGGTGTGCTAATGCGCAGCCTCTTCCGATTAATTGGGGTCCTCTAGAATCACAACCCGGACAATTACTGGATATTTTACCCATTAAATCCGGTGATTTTTATACCTTGAGATACACCGGTGGTGTTTTCGGGACCTATCGTTCAACCCTACACAATCAATTGGCATTTGTAAATCAAACGCGAATTAAACCCATCACGGAAAACGGCATTGGGAATATGGAGACCGCAACATTTTTCGCAGGGAAACTACAGGTATTTATAAGCGACAAATCCAATGGCACAATGTCTTTATACAGTCAAGCAATCGAGGATGACAATACTACAGTTTCAACCATTCGCTGCAGCTATCAAGACACCCGTTTAGGTGCCCGTCCAAATTTTCAAATTACGCAGTCACAAAATGGAAAATATCTCGCAATCTTTTATGATATTCCAGGCAGGAAAGAGAATAGAGACATATACGGCTACGTAGTTTTTGATTCAACATTTACGAAAATTCAATCGGGAGAATATATGCTGCCATTCGATGGCAACATGACAACCATTAACGAACATCACCTAACGAATCAAGGGAAATACTTATTGGTAATTACCGAGCACAAAGACCGAAACGATCGGTTTTTTGGAAGGGAATGGGAGAATTTCAAAGCACTGCATGTGTATCGCATCGCCAACGATAGCCTATCATCTTTTAATGTTGCACTTCAAGATAAACGGATTGATGATATACTAATCAGTAGTAATGATAACCAACACGTGGTAATGACTGGGCTTTTCGGTCGGGGAAATCGATCCGGACTAGAAGGGGTGTTCACTATGACCATGGATTTGAATGCGGATAGTATTATCAATTATAAATATTCCACCTTCAATCAAGAAATCTTTGAGGAAACACTCGTAGAAAAACAAATGAGTCGAATGGAACGCAGGTGGGAACAACGAGACGATGCACCACAAATCTATTCGTATAAACTAAGACAAATCCAAAGCTTGAGCGACGGTTCACAAATTGGATTTATGGAACAATACTACGAACGAAAATATTCTAACTACGACACGCGAACCGGAATTACTACCGTAGTTTATTACTATTACTACATGGACATCGTGGCCTTTAAATTGGATATTAACGGATCATTCCTATGGGGCAAACGTATACCGAAAAATCAAATTTCTATGAACGACAATGGTCCGTTTAGTTCATTTATTTCCTGTAATAATGACCAGCAGGCCTATGTCATATTTAACGATAACAAACGGAATTATGACGAGGACGGAATCTTTGACAGTACGCCTAATGCCTTGAATGGCTTGAGTTTAAGTAACCGAAAAAACGTAGTAGCTCTGGCTAAAATAGATTTAGCTACCGGCGCCATTGACCGTACTGCATTTTTCAGCAAGAAAGAACTTTCCGCCATCGTTATCCCAAAACAAATGCAAATTGATTGGAAAAACAAAGAACTTTTAATGTATGCAATTAACCGAAACCGTGAAAAATTTGGCATCCTCTCGTTTAAGTAATTTCCTATTCCTATTGGGCTTATTACTTTTCAGCTGTAAAACTGAATCCGATAAAAATCCTACGCTGACAGAATCAATAAAAGTCTCTGCTCAGGATCCCCATTCCTATGCAAACATTCAAGAAATCCATACAAAACACCTGAGTTTAGAATTGGAAGTCAATTTTGACAACAAAACACTCTATGGCGTGGCGCGTCACCAGATGAGTGAATCAAAGGCAAAGACAGCTATTTTCGATATTCACGGTGAAACCATTCAAAAGGTAACGTTAGGAAAGAAAGGAACTGAACGAGAGGCTGATTTTGTGATTGGAAAAATGGATGCCGATTCTATCCTTGGACAGCCCTTAGTGATTACGATTCCCAGTGGTACAGAATACATCAACATCTATTATCAAACCTCTGAGCGCTGTGATGCCTTAGAGTGGATAGAAGCTGAACACACGTCTTCGGGTAAGTTTCCTTTTTTGTACTCTCAAGGTCAAGCCATTCTAACCAGAACTTGGATTCCAATACAAGATTCTCCAGCGAATCGCTTTACCTATGACGCCACCTTACATGTACCAAAAGGCATGATGGCTCTTATGAGTGCTGAAAATCCCAAGAAAAAAAGCACGGATGGAACCTATCATTTTGAAATGAAGTTGCCCATACCATCTTATCTTATTGCCCTAACGGTTGGTGATATTGGATACCGAGCCTTGGACAAACGCTGCGGAGTGTATGCAGAAGCCCCAATGCTTGAACGCGCAGCAAAAGAATTTCAAGATTTACCAAAAATGATTACTGCGGCCGAGTCCTTGTATGGTCCTTACGCTTGGGGACAATACGATGTTATCGTTCAGCATCAGTCGTTTCCGTTTGGGGGAATGGAAAATCCAATGCTCACGTTTATCAATCCTTCTATTGTTGCAGGGGATCGAAGTTTGGTATCTGTTATTGCGCATGAGCTCGCACATTCATGGTCAGGGAATTTAGTAACCAATGAATCTTGGAATGATTTCTGGCTCAATGAAGGGTTCACCGTATACATTGAACACCGCATCATGGAAGAATTGTACGGAAAAGAACTGTCTAATACACTTTGTGAAATTGAACACTTCGAATTAATCGAAGAACTCAAAACCATTGCCAGCTCATCACACCCTGAAGATTCAAGGTTATACTTATCACTCAAAGGACGAAATCCCGACGATGGAATGACCAGTGTGGCGTATGTGAAGGGTGCTTATTTCCTTAAAACACTTGAAGCAACTGTTGGTAGAAGAAAAATGGATGCCTTTGTTAAGGCCTATTTTGATCAGTATAAATTCAAAACCATTAGAACTGAGCTATTTCATACCTTTTTGAATAAGAATTTACTCTATCCAAACAACATTGAATTTAATACAGACGAGTGGTTCTATTTGGAAGGCTTACCTATGAATTCCATTACCATTAAATCCAAGCGCTTGGAATTAATGCGAAGTTATGCGGAACGAACCAACCGTGGAGAAGATATTTTTGCTCCGGTAAAAAAGATCCGATGGGTCAAAGTAAAAGGGAAAAAGAAAAAGCGCAAAGAGACATATACGGAGCAATTGAATACGAAGGCATTTATTACACAGGAATGGCAAACCTACTTGCGAAGTTTATCCCTATCTATTGACACCGCGACGTTGGATCAAATGGATCGTTATACCAAGTTCAGCGAGGCAAATAATGAACTTAAATTTGAGTGGTTTCTCTTAAATATTCGAAAGGAAAATCGATCAATTCGCGCAAAACTGAGGGTATTCCTAATTGAAACCGGACGAAGAAAGTACATATTACCGCTTTATCGCGCGTTGGCAGTATACCCTGCGGATAAACAATGGGCGCTAAGCGTATTCAAGCAAGCACAAGGCGGATATCATTCCGTCTCCAGGAACTCTATTTCGGAAGTATTTAAGTAAGACCGAATTAATTGGCAACTTCGCTCATGTAGCGAATTCTCACTAAGCGTAATTCTTCCTCGGAATACAAGCCATCAAATTCATGATATGCTTCGATAATATCGTCGGATGACGCTTGATTGAAATAATCAAAAATCTCCTCTTGTTCGGTTGGGTCAATCTTGCTATCAATGTAATAACTCAAATTTACCCGCGTACCAGAAGCTACAATAGACTCAATTTCTTCCAATATTTCGTTGTAATTTTTTCCTTGCGAACGTGCGATGTCTTCCAATGATAATTTTCGGTCTATATTTTGAATCAATTGAACCTTCAATCCAGACTTATTCACCAAGGATTTCATAAAGAAGTCTTGTGGGCGGTCTATATCATGCTCCTCTACGTACGCCGAAATTAACGCCACGAATGGTTCTCCAAACCGTTGCGCCTTTCCGGTGCCAACCCCTTGCACATGCGTGAGTTCTTCGATAGTAATGGGATACTGCAAACACATGTCTTTCAACGATGGCTCTTGAAAAACAACGAACGGTGGCACGCCCATTTGCTTAGCTACGGATTTTCTTAAATCAACTAATTGATCATACAATAGTTCATCAAAAGCACCGCCTTTACCCGACTGAACAAATCCCTCTACATCATCGGTGTTGGAAAAATCATGTTCCTTAAGCAATAGGAAGGATGTTGGATTTTCAATAAATGCTTTTCCTGCTTCAGTCAACTTCAAGATACCAAAAGATTCCACATCTTTAGCCAGTAAGCCGCCAATTACTACTTGACGAATCACTGCATTCCAAAAATGTTCGTCACGGTCTTTACCCGAACCAAATCCAGGAAGCGATTGATGCTTGAACGATTTAATTTCGGACGTAATCATCCCTGAAAGATAGGCGCAATAATGTCTTGCTTTAAATTGCTCTTCTAATTCTCGAACGGCTTTCAATAATTTCAATACCGATTCACTGCCTTCGCCACGTTCCCTCGGGTTTTTACAGTTGTCGCATTGCTCGTTACATTTCTTTTCGTCAAAATACTCCCCGAAATAGTGAAGAATGTACTTACGACGACACACGGATGTTTCCGCATAGGAAACGATTTCATTTAATAATTGTCGTCCAATCTCTTGTTCCGTAATGGGTTTACCCGCTAGAAATTTATCGAGTTTCTCAATATCTTTATAAGAATAAAAGGCCAAACAAACTCCTACGCCACCGTCGCGACCTGCCCGACCGGTTTCTTGATAATAACTTTCTAAACTTTTAGGAATATCATGATGAATCACATAGCGTACATCCGGTTTGTCGATACCCATGCCAAATGCAATCGTTGCAACAATTACACTCGCCTCTTCCATCAAGAATAAATCCTGGTGCTTACCTCGAGTTTCCGCATCCAAGCCTGCGTGATAGGGCAAGGCTTGAATTCCATTTACCTGTAAAAGCTCCGCAATCTCTTCTACCTTTTTTCTACTCAAACAGTAAATTATCCCACTTTCGTTCGCGTGAGACTTTACATACTTGATAATTTGTTTCTCTACCTCACGCTTCGGTCGAATTTCATAGAATAAATTATCTCGATTAAACGATGCCTTGTATACCGTGGCGTCGAGCATATTTAAGTTCTTCTGAATATCCAACTGTACCTTTGGAGTAGCGGTTGCTGTTAAAGCAATGATCGGAACATTCGATATCTTCTCAAAAATCTCTCTTAATCGGCGATACTCAGGACGAAAATCGTGTCCCCATTCAGAAATACAATGCGCTTCATCAATGGCGAAAAACGAAACGTTAACGCTCGATAAGAAATCAATATTTTCCTGCTTTGTAAGTGACTCCGGAGCAACATAAAGCATTTTGGTAACGCCGGAAACAATGTCTTTCTTAACCTGAGTAATTTCTTGTTTGGATAAGGACGAATTCATGAAATGCGCTACACTTCCGTTGTCGCTCACGTAACGTATGGCATCTACCTGATTCTTCATGAGCGCAATCAAGGGGGAAACAATAATGGCTGTCCCCTCCATGAGTAAGGCTGGAAGTTGATAACACATCGATTTTCCACCGCCTGTTGGCATAATCACGAAGGTATTATTGCCCTCAAGAATATTTGTAATAATGGCTTCTTGTTCTCCTTTAAAAGCAGAAAAACCAAAATAGTGTTGAAGCGCTTGCTGTAACTCCATTCGCTGTTCAGTATCTATTTGTGTAGTAGCCAAAATGTAAGATTAACTCGATTTTATAAAAGTGTAAAAATGACACTTTGTAATTGTTACTCAAAGTTAAGAACAAACAAGCAAAAAACAAGTTGGTTTAGAAATTTTAGGAAATATTTTATTAATCTCTGATTAATATGGCTTATCCGTTGTAGGCTAACACATTTTTTACTTCAGGTAAATGCTGTTTCAATAAGGTTTCAATGCCTCCTTTTAGTGTTGCTGTAGACGAAGGACATCCGGAGCATGAACCTTTTAAGATTAAATTAACTACGCCATCTTTGAATCCCACATAATCGATCGCTCCCCCGTCATTTTCTACGGCCGGGCGCACATACTGATCCAACAAGGCTAAAATTGGCTCATCAATTTCACTCGGCTCCGCGATTTCTGGTCGTTCCTTTGCCGCTTGTTTTTCAGCAGCCACTGGCATTTGAATTAATACCTCTTTCCCTTCTGCAATAAAATCGCGAATAAATTCGCGTAATTCCATGGTAATGAAATCCCAAGGAACATTATCTGTTTTGGTTACCGTTACAAAATTCGCCGCAATAAAAACCGCTTTCACAAACGGGAAATTAAACAAGGCTTCAGCCAGGGGAGAATATCCCACGGCGTCTTGTCTCTTTACGAATTCAACAGAATCGCCCGTGGCTAGTAAATACTTGTTCGCTACAAATTTCATCGTTGTAGGATTCGGAGTCATTTCAGCATATACGGAAACAGGAACATTCATGATTTCTTTTTTTTTACAAAATTACGGACAATTGCCTAATACCCCGAGATCGAAAGCTGAAAATATGCAGAAGGTAAACGCACCTGTGTCTTATCGAAGGTTGGATAACCCAATTTATCTAGCATGGGGTAAGCTACCGCCTTCGATTCCTGTCTTTTATGCCAAAGGGAAGAATGCGCTACTTGATTCTGTAATGCATGCCTTACCTGCTCCGCATCTATTCCCAATTCCATGCCTAGCGTTTGCGACCACAAGGCATACTGAACGCCTCCGTATAAAATCCCATGGGATGTCTTCCCGAAGGGATTGGTAGATAAATCTTTGTATCGCTGGTTTTTTCCTTTATACTCAATCTCTTTCACTTGTAAGCCGCTGGCCTCGCCAGTCCAAAGCCGCACTCCCAGGTGTCCGGACCAAAGCATTTCTCGATACCGATACAAGAGCGTAGCCGTTCGAAAGCGATCCTTTCCTTGTCCTGCAAAAAAATCATTTTCCAACATCAAGGAATGGCCCTTGATTTCGCCTTTGAATGCGCCCGAAAGCTGACTCGTACCTGCATTATCCGAATAGATGATGTAGGCATATCCGAACGAATTTTCACGTGTAAAATAATTATTCAAGGTACCCAACTCCATATCACGAACCGAGGTGTTTTTTCCAGTAACTAAAGAAGCTCCAAGATAGGATTTTGATTCAAAGAATCGGTTTCGTTGACCTAGGTCCTTTAACCGATAAGACACATCACTACCGATGGTTAACATAAAGGAACGGTATTCAAGTCCGGCATGTACGCCCACTCCATAGTAATGTTGGTGACTTCCGATGCTGGCCGAAAGGCGGAGACCTAAAAAAATAGCTTGTGAATAACTGACAAAATTAATCCCGAATACTAGCAAAAAAACAATGCGTTTAAGACACATTACTTTCCTTTTAGTTCCATCGCTTTTAAGGTGTTCATCATTAGCGATGCAATGGTCATAGGCCCTACCCCTCCGGGTACTGGCGAAATCATACTGCATTTTTCAGCCACATTGGCAAAATCTACATCTCCTGCCAAACGCCAACCTTTAGGTGCATTTGAATCGATTAAACGGGTAGTACCTACATCAATTACCACCGCACCTTCTTTGACCATGTCTGCTGTTACAAATCCAGGCTGACCCACCGCGGCAATTAGAATATCGGCATTGCGACAAACTTCCGCTAGGTTTTCGGTTTTTGAATGCGCCAGCGTTACCGTACAATTTCCTGGGTTGGTGTTTCTACCCAACATAATGGAAAGCGGCATCCCAACAATGTTACTGCGACCAATGATGACACAGTTCTTACCTTCTGTAACAATATGTTTTCGTTTGATGAGCTCTAAAATCCCTGCGGGTGTTGCTGGTAAAAAACCAGGTAGGTTCACCACCATGTTCCCTAGATTTCTTGGATGAAATCCATCTACATCTTTCATTGGATCAATAGCTTGTGTAACTTTCAATTCATCAATGTGGGCCGGCAAAGGAAGTTGAACAATAAAGCCATCGATGCTCTTGTCTTCATTCAAGGATTGAACTTTTGCCAATAAAATTTCTTCGGGAACCGAGTCGTCATAACGGATTAAGGTACTTTCGAATCCGATTTCTTCGCACGCTTTTACTTTATTTTTAACATAGGTCATTGAGGCACCGTCCGTTCCAACCAATACCGCGGCTAAATGAGGGATTTTTTTACCGTCCGCCTTCCGTTGAAGGACTGCTTCGCGAAGTTCTAGTTTTACCTCTTGAGCAATTGCTTTACCATCAATGATTTCCATGCGGCAAAGTTAACTATAAAAGTGCAGACCTTGAACTATAGCTTTTCAACCATGTTCCGTATCTTTGTGAAAAACTTGTACGAATGAAACGATTCCTCTTACTTCTTATTTCTTTACCGCTTCTTAGTTACGCCCAAGTAGCTTTCAATGGATCAGAACTTGGAGTTGAACTCTATGCAGGAGCTTCAACTCTTGGTGGTTCCGTAGGAGGTGATTTAAAATATGCAGCTATATTAAATGAAAATTGGGCCGTCGGTCCTTCCTTCCGCTTACAACGAACGTGGTCCAATAACTTGGGTCAAAAAATGGGGTTTTCCGTATATGGCGGAGGAGTTTACGCGCATTATCGAATCAAGAATACCTTATTTGTTGGCGGAGAATATGAACTGTTAAAAAGTCCGTACAACTTTATTTTCTTTAACTACTCATCGAAACAATGGGCCTCTACCCTCTTTCTTGGTGGTGGTTTTTCTCGAGATTTCAATCATAAGATCCGAGTAAACGGTGGAATTTTCTATGACGTAATCAATGCTGAAAACAGCCCGTTCCGCTCAAGTTATTCCGTGCGAATCAAAAATGAAATGGGCCAAGTGGTTCGAATCTTACCCATGATTTATCGCATCACGTTTTTCTTTCCCCTAGGAGGTAGTAAGGAATGAAAATAGGAATCGTACTTTATCCAACCTTTGGTGGAAGTGGCGTTGTAGCCACGGAATTAGGTAAAGCCTTAGCCTTGAAAGGTCACCAGATCCATTTCATTACCTATTCACAACCCGTGCGACTCGGACGCTTTCAGGAAAACATTTTTTACCACGAAGTAGCGGTCTCCGATTATCCCTTGTTTGAGTTCCAACCCTACGAAACCACCTTGGCATCAAAAATTTATGATGTAGCTAAACACGAAGGCTTGGACATTCTCCATGTGCACTATGCGATACCGCATGCTTCGGCTGCGTTCATGGCGCAAAAAATCTTGGAGGCGGAAGGAATTTACATTCCCTTTGTCACCACACTTCACGGCACAGATATCACCTTAATAGGAAAAGACCCTTCCTTCGTTCCTGTTGTACAATTTTGTATCAATGCTTCCAACGCGGTGACGGCTGTCTCAGAAAGCTTAAAAGCCGATACCCTAACGCACTTCAACATTACCCAAGAAATTCAGGTGGTTCCAAACTTCATCACAACGGATGAGGTGTTACCCGAAGCACAACCCGAACGCCGGGGTGCATATGCCCTTCCAAATGAACCCATCTTATGTCACATATCGAACTTCCGTAAGGTAAAACGTGTGGAGGATGTGATTCGAATTTTCGAAAAAGTAAACCAAGTGCTTCCATCAAAATTACTGATGGTTGGCGATGGCCCGGATCGCTATGCGAGTGAACAACTCTGTCGATCGCTAGGCCTGTGCGATCGAATCATTTATTTGGGTAAATTGCGAGAAACACGTCAAGTGTTAGAACTGGCAGATGTCTTTATATTACCCTCTGAAAGTGAGAGTTTTGGCCTAGCTGCCTTGGAGGCCATGGCGGTTGGCGTCCCTGTGATTTCAAGTGATACGGGAGGAATCCCTGAAGTAAATATTCAAGGATATTCGGGCTTTCTATCCCCGGTGGGCGACATTGAAGGCATGGCGAATAACACCCTTAAGTTATTAGACTCCGTTCAAAAACAACAGTTTAGAAACCAAGCGCTTGAGCAAGCAAAAGCCTTTAGCATTGAACGTGTGGTTCCACAATACGAAGAAATTTACCTTAACTTAGTTTCAAAGAAATAATCATGAATATAGGTGTTTTACTTTCTGGTAACGGAGTGTACGACGGGGCAGAAATTCAAGAAGCCGTGCTTACCTTATTAGCCATCGATGAAATGGGATGGAATGCAGTATGTATTTCTGTTGATAAACCTCAACATCACGTAATTAATCACCTGACGGGTGAGGTGATGGATGAATCGAGAAACATGCTGGTTGAAGCCGCACGCATCGCACGCGGACAAATCACCCCAATTGAGAACATTAGTCCTGCAGACATTGATGCCTTGGTAATTCCTGGCGGATTTGGAAGCGCTAAAAACTTTACCAGCTGGGCCTTCGACGGACCGGCAAGCACCATATTACCAGAAGTAAAATTACTGTTAGTGAACCTAGTAAATGTAGGAAAACCGATCGTTGCGCTCTGCGTGAGTCCCGTAGTTGTAGCAAAGGCATTCGAGGGTTCAAGCATACACCCTAAGCTGACTTTAGGCTCATCTTCAGAACCATCACCTTATGACATCAATGGTTTTAACGAAGGATTAAGAGCAACCGGATCCATGGCACAAGAACGGACCATTCGTGAAGTACTGATAGACCCCGTAAACCGAATCATTTGCGCCCCATGTTATATGATGGAAGCACGAATCACGGAAATTCACGAGAACATACAACACGCGTTACGGGCATTAAAAGAGCTATTGTGAGCTTAGATACCGATAAATTTAATCAATGGGCAGCCAACCGAAAGGCGCACAAAGAAGGATTAACCGCAGAAATCCTATTCCCTAAATTACGGAAAGGAGATCGCGGGGCCTTAGCATCGGCGATTACTTTAATTGAAAGCACCAATCCAACGCATCGAAGAGAAGCCAACGCCTTAATTACATTATGTCTTCCACACAGCGGAAACGCATGGCGCATTGGGATCACGGGTGTCCCGGGGGTTGGAAAAAGTACATTTATTGAGGCGATCGGACATGAACTATTGAACCAAGGACATCGGCTTGCCGTAATGGCCATTGACCCCAGTTCCAGTATTAGCGGCGGAAGTATACTTGGCGATAAAACCCGCATGGAATCGTTATCGATGCGTGACGATGTATTTATTCGTCCAACGGCAACTGGAAAAACGCTTGGGGGCGTGGCGCAACATACGCGTGAAACCATCATTTTATGTGAAGCTGCGGGCTATGACATCATCTTTATAGAAACCGTTGGTGTTGGACAAAGTGAAACGGTGGTACATTCCATGGTAGATTTTTTCTTGTTGTTGATGCTTTCTGGAGCGGGCGACGAATTACAAGGAATCAAGCGAGGGATTATGGAAATGGCTGATGGCATATTAATTACCAAAGCAGACCAAGGGAATGAAGAAGCGGCGAATCATGCAAAGCGCACCTATCAGAATGCATTGCATTTGTTTACGGCCAAAGAAAGCGGTTGGATACCCAAGGTAGCATGTATTTCAAGCATAGAAAAAACCGCATTGAATCACCCGATGACTTGGTGGAAGGCATATTTTGATCAGGTAACCCAATCCGGATATTTGAGTCATAAACGGAAGGAACAGGATTTGCGATTTTTTGAAGAAAGTTTTCAGCAGCAGCTCAGTCAATTTATGGCGAACAATGAACAGATTAATGCGGGATATAAGGACTTACAAACCCAAGTGCTCGACGGAAGATGTTCACCCTACGAAGCCGCAGATCGCTTATTACATTTAATTACAACAGCGCATGGAAACCTTTAAAATAACAGGCGAATACATCGAACTCATTGCCTTATTAAAAGCAACGGGAATTGCAGAAACGGGCGGACATGCCAAGTACTTGGTGGACGAAGGCGAAGTAACGCGTAACGGAGAAATCGAAACTCGAAAGCGCGCGAAACTGATACCCGGGGATGTCATTCGAGTATTTGAATATGAAATATGTATTGCATGATCAAGTATGGCCTAATTTTATTGGTTGGGGTAATTGTCCAGATGGGAAGTAGTGTATATGGACAAAAAGAAAGTGAAAATACGAATGCCTGTATATTCATCCCAAATAACATCAGCGTAAGTTGCGATCACTACAATAAAGATTTCACCTTGGATGTTCTGCTAACTGCTCCTTGTGTGATTAAAAACATGAAAGTAATCGATCGATGGGGAAGCGTCTTGTATTCAACAGATCAAGGGCCATGGACATGGTATGGCGGATTACAACCTGCGGGTATTTACCATGTAACCGTCAGCTACATTCGAGCCGAAAATCAGAGTGAACCTGAATTAAAATCAATTACACAGGCGGTATATTTGATTAAGTGATTTGGGAGCGGCCGAGTTAGGCAGTATATCATCCAATATGTTCAATTCCATTGCGTTAGGGGTATCGTAAAATAAATCCCCTATGGAACTAGAACACATCAAAAACACTATTCACGAAATTCGTGGTACGAAGGTCATTCTTGATTTTGAATTGGCAAAAATGTATCAAGTGGAAACACGCGCACTGAAACAGGCCGTTCGGCGAAACATCGAGTGATTTCATGTATCAATTGACAGAAATTGAGATGCAACACTTGGTATCACAACATGTGATACCCACGTTAAATCACTTGGGCGGTGCTAAACCCTTTGTCTTTACTGAGCAGGGTATTGCTATGCTATCAAGCGTTTTGAAAAGTAAAAAAGCAATTCAAATCAACATCTCCATCATGCGGGCATTCGTGATGATGCGGCAGTGGGCTTTAACCCATCAAGAATTAAGCAAACGTCTGAATGCGTTAATTTCCTTAAAGGAAACAAAGACCCTAGAGGCGTCAAAAAATCCGATCCCCATTCGACGACTTGTAGAAATAAAATGTATTTTCGTATAAGTGCAATAAACCT
>JAIXRD010000031.1 GCA_027485365.1 Cryomorphaceae bacterium
AACGCTTTATCTTGATCACTGGGCGATAAATTTTCGGAAGGATGATTGTGTGCAACTATAACTGCAGAAGCTTTATGTAATACCGCCCTATTCATAATTATTCTCACGTCAACCACAGTTCCATTAATACCGCCTTTACTCAACAATTCTACCCGTATTATTTGATTTGCCCTGTTTAAAAATGCCATATAAAATTCTTCATGAACCAAATCTGAAAAATAAGGCCTAAACAATTCATAGGCGTCCATAGATTTTTTAATTTTTATTTTGAGGGACAGGTTTCCTTGTTTCCTATTTGCAAGTTCGAAAACTGCAGATAGCCGCAATGCCCCCTTTAATGTCATTCCATCTATAGATAATAACTCTTCTACAGATAGTCGCGCCAATTCTTGCAAATTATTTCCGCAATAATTCAGAATTTTAGTTGCTGTTTCTACGGATAATTTGCAATTTGCGCTGTTATTTAAGATTAATGCTAACAGTTCAATCTCCGAAAGTGCCCGTCTTCCCTGCAAAAGTAGCTTTTCTTGCACTTTTGCTGTGCCCACCTTATTCATCAGTGGCATTTCTTGTGTTGATAAATTTTTTAACATAACTTTGGTAAATATATTTTCAAAATCGTATTTTTGACAATAATCTGGAACATTTAATCGTTTAAAATTTATAAAAATTACAATTATGAGTGAACAAAAAGAAAAACTAAAAGCGCTTCAACAAACTATCGAAAGACTAGAAAAAGCTTATGGAAAAGGTATTGTTATGAAAATGAATGATACCAAATCTATTAATGTAGATGTTATTTCAACAGGATCATTTGGCCTTGACATTGCGTTGGGCGTTGGTGGATTTCCTCGCGGAAGAATTGTTGAAATTTATGGACCAGAAAGCTCAGGTAAAACAACCATCGCGTTGCATACCATAGCACAAGCACAAAAAAAAGGCGGTATTTGCGCATTTATTGATGCAGAACATGCATTTGATAAATTCTATGCCGAAAAATTAGGCATTGATACTGCCAATTTATTAATCTCTCAACCCGACGATGGAGAACAAGCATTAGAAATCGCCGATAATTTAATTCGTTCCGGTGCAATTGATGTTTTGGTGATTGACTCTGTTGCTGCCTTAGTACCAAGAGCGGAAATTGAAGGCGATATGGGTGATAGCAAAATGGGTTTACATGCCCGTTTAATGAGCCAAGCATTGAGAAAACTAACTGGTACAATTCATAAAACAGGCTGTATTGCCATTTTTATTAACCAATTGCGTGAAAAAATTGGTGTAATGTTTGGTAATCCAGAAACCACAACGGGTGGTAATGCGTTGAAATTTTATGCTTCTATTCGTTTGGATATTCGTAGAAATGCACAAATCAAAGATGGCGACCAAATTATTGGTAACCGTACCAAAGTAAAAGTTGCTAAAAATAAAGTAGCACCTCCTTTTAGAGTGGTAGAATTTGATATCATGTACGGAAAAGGAATTAGCCGCGTTGGTGAAGTTCTTGACCTTGCAGTTGATGCCAACATTGTTCAAAAAAGTGGTAGCTGGTTTAGCTACGACGGCACAAAATTGGGTCAAGGTAGAGACACAGTGAAAGAACTTCTAGAAGATAATCCAGAAATGGTTGCCGAATTAGAAGCAAAAATTATTGCAAAAAACAAAGCTGGAGAATCCGTTGTAGCGGTTGAACCCGATGCTGAAGCTGAAGCATAATTCATAATTTTAACTAAAAAGTAAAGCCCTTGAAATTTCAAGGGCTTTTCTTTTATCAGATTTTTGCAATCAAATTATTTATTCTCTTCAGAATCTTTGCGCTTGCCGTAGAATTTCTCTTCATACATCAAAGGGTAAACAACATACAACATAAATAACCTACTATGCCTGAAAATCAATGGCAACAATAGTATTAACAATACCGGGATTACATATATTGCATAATCAAACAAATCTAAAAAATTCATCACAATACTACCAACAATAATCGATCCAACAATCAATGCATAACTAAAATACATGGCACCAAAAAAGAATCCCGTTTCTGGTTCATAACTTAGATTACAGTTTGGACAGTATTCAAGAGTATCAGAGAATGAACGCAAAGAAAATAAAGAACCGGAAAAAACCTTACCCTTTCCACAACGAGGGCATTTAGATTGAATAAACGCGGCAATACCTGCCCTTTCGTTATTCTTAACCATGCGCTAATTTCTTTTTCTTCTGGGCTTTGTAATATACAAATCCTGCAGTACCGATCAAGAAATACGGCGCTGATAGTAAAAATAATATCCCTTTGTTCATTCCGTTACCTACATTTTGCTCATTTTTCTTTCCGTGATCACGGCTACTTGTTAAGGCAGCCTTACACATTGGGCATTGTGCACCAAGTTCAACACTTGATACGATCATCATTGCGAAAACAAATACTATTTTTTTCATCATTACATACAAGGTGCTAACATCAAATAAACAATTACTCCGGTAACCGAAACATATAACCACAATGGATAAGTCCATCGGGCAATTTTCTTGTGGCTTTCAAATCGGCCTGAAGTGCTGTAATAAATTGTATACAATACCATTGGCAAAATTACTGCAGCCAAAACGATATGTGTAACCAATAAAAAGAAATAAAGATATTTCAAAAATCCTTCATTGCAATATTTTACTGGAGGAAGAGTTAAATGATAGGTAACATAACTTATTAAAAACATGGCCGACAATAAAAATGCCGAAAACATTAGTTTTTGATGCAAAGCTTTATTTTTTGAATAACGAATAGCACGATATCCCAAAAACAAACAAATGCTTACCAAAGTATTTATGATGGCATTTAACTTTGGCAAATGTTTTGCAAAATCTGCCGTTGGGCGCAAGTCAGCAGGAATTACTTGCAAGAGTATAACAACAGCGGGAATAACCAAAGTTACACCAAGGACAAGCCAAAAGAAGCCTTTATCACTTATCCAATTCTTTTTGTCTGTATTCATATTTTAAATTTTCGATATCGTCTTTAATGCGTTGTATATTTTTGAACTTCTGGGTATTGTTATCTCCGGCAGTTGGCAAAATGGCACGAATTCTATGCTGTTTATCAATAATAACAACCTTATCGTCATGTATAAAGTTCGACCCTCGTTGCTCAGTGGCCAATTTTAAATCATTGTAAACCCAATCATAAATTTCTTTTTTATTGCCTGTAGCAAAAGTTCTTTTAAATAGATCCGCTTTGTAGGCTTTGGCATATTCTGCCAATACCGGAACTGAATCACTTTCTGGATCAATTGTTACTGATAAGAATTTGATATTATTTTCATTGGTATAGCCTTCTGCAACAGATTGAACCTGTTTATTCAAAGAGGGACAAATTGTAGGACAAGAAGCAAAGAAAATATTCACCACGAGAATACTTGAATCAAAATCGTCTAGGGTAATTTTTTTACCGTGCTGATTATACAAAACAATATCACTAACCGTGTGGCTAAGGTATTCTTTTTTCCCATTATCGCCCATTATGGTATCACCAAAAATAGGCAACTCTTTATGCACCCATTTGGCTTTACTCCAAAAAAATACAGCAAATATGGGTAAAATAACAATGGCCGCTGTAGCGGCCACTTTAAATTTTTTATTATTGGAAGCGCTCATTAATTATTTATGAACTTCTGTATGAGTCTCAGTTGAATGATTAGTGTGCGATTGAGAAATCGCACCGCCTTCATAAAGCATTACCCAAATTAATCCGAAAACAAATACAACGGGCACTATAATAGAT
>JAIXRD010000101.1 GCA_027485365.1 Cryomorphaceae bacterium
ATAGCCATCATCGACAGTTACCGTGAAATTGTGGGAGGTAATTTTCATATGATGTCGGTTTTTACTACGATTGATTCGTTGGCCTATCGATATCGATTTATGACTACAGGTTCAGGTAAATATGATGCTTGGGGCGGCAGTTGGATTCAGCTAAGTAACTTCAGTACCTCGATCCCAACACCAATTCAATTCCCCGCGATTCAGCATTATATCATGCCGGACTCCTTACAAACCATAGTAAGCAGCTGGAATTGCTCGGAAAAAGTGATTTCTGTGGCGAACATGAGAAACCGCAAAGGACACATCACAAAAAACAATACGTATTATCAACCCGCCTCTACCACTCCGGTAGGTAAACTAAGCGAAAACAGCAGTAAAGGTCCTGCACGGAACGGGACTACCAAGCCAGACATTACTGCAGCAGGTGATGTTACCTTGGCGGCAGGACCCGTTTGGTATCTGAATAACACGGCAAACAATACCACCATTGATGTAGGTGGATTCCATGTCCGTAATGGCGGTACCTCCATGGCTTCGCCGGTGGTGGCAGGAATCGCTGCGCTGTATTTGCAAAAATGTCCGCTGAGCACCTACCAACAATTCAAGCTTGATTTAAGTAACACCGCGGTAGTAGATGCCTACACAGGCGCAACGCCTAATTTCGGGTATGGTTTTGGGAAGGCGGATGCATTGGGATTGCTTACATCTAAAAACATCGCCTTAAGCATTGACCCAATCCTTGGGATTTGTATAGGATCTACCGCCACGCTTCATGCCTCTTCCCCCTCCACCTTGTACAATGCCGTATGGAGTAATGGGACCATTGGGACCAACATGACAACCGCCATTGTTGGAAGTTATTATGTTAAGGGTTTGGATAGCGCAGGATGTTACACCCGATCAAATCCAGTCGCCTTGGGCACCTTAGCCTTACCGTTTGTGGATGCGGGCGCAAGTTATACCACGTGCCCCGACGAAGAAATCAGTTTATTGGGAACAGGAACTGCGGTAAGCTATCAATGGGATAATGGCGTATTAAATAATGAATCCTTTGTTCCACTTAGCTCTGCGGTATATTATGTTACCGGAACGGGTTCTAATGGATGTCAAAACATGGATTCCATCACAGTAAATCTATTCGATGTTGACCCGGTAAGTTATAATGAAACAACTACGACAGTGATGGAGGGATCGGGCCCATTTAATGTAACACCCGGTTCACCGAGTGGCGGTGTTTATTCTGGTCCGGGAATTATTGGCACTTCGTTTCACCCAACGCTCACTGGACCCGGTTCATTTTATGTAAGCTATAGTTACACGGATGGAAACGGATGTACTACCAGTGATTCTTCATTAATTGAAGTAGTTGACTTAAACTCAATAAGCGTTCATTCCCTGCAAGAACCGTGGATTAGTCCGAACCCTGCGCACGAATGGCTTACGATTCATGGATTAACCGCACGCGAAGCGATATCAATCATAGATTTATCGGGGAGGGTTTTACTTCAAATAGACAGTGAAACGAATGAAGCAACGTTGAATGTGCACGGATTAACAAGTGGAATGTATTTGATAGAAGTGAACAACCACTCCATCCCTTGGATTAAAGACTAATTACTCCAAACCGTACCCACCAACGAAGCATTAGAAAAATTCTCGCCATTGATGGTCGTATTTCCCGCTATACCGCCTAAAAAACCTAGGGTATCGCAATTGGAGGTAAGCACATAGGCTGGGAGATCGGCACCACAGGTTCCCATATTAAACACGAAAACTTGTTCTTGCTGAAAGGTATACTCTTCTACCGAGGCACCTTGGTCACAACATTCATTTTGAAAGGCATTAATTTTTGAATTGATGCACTGAGAACCCGTATGTTTATTGCACTGAAAAGCCATTAAAATCAATGCAAGGGCAAAAAACATGTGTATTGCACGCGGTTTATCTTGTTTTCTTAACATAGAACCGAAATTAATCATTTAATTTTGCAGTCGAAATATTAAACTGAAAAAGAAATGAGTACAGCCCTTGGAAATCACATCTTGGTTGAATTTATGAACTGCGATCCGCACATCATGAATGATGTAGCTGCAATTGAACGCGACATGGTAGATGCTGCGAAGAAAGCAGAGGCTACGGTTATAAATTCCACCTTTCACCATTTTTCACCCTACGGTGTTTCTGGGGTTGTGGTAATTCAGGAGAGTCACTTAGCGATACATACCTGGCCAGAATACGGGTATGCAGCCGTTGATGTATTCACTTGCGGAGAAATGAATGCTTGGATTGCCTTTGATTATCTAAAGGAAAGCTTTCAAGCGAAGTCCTATTCAGCTATTGAAATGAAGCGTGGTTCGGTGAACTTGCTCACTCGAAATGACTTTGATATCTCCACCATGCGTCAAAAAGCTAACGAATGGGTGAATCCAGGATTTTACACGCGAAATGTATGGTTTACGGATAAAGACGAAAATCAAGCCTTATCCCTTCGTTTTACCGGAGATGTATTTTACGATCACCAATCGCCATTCCAACGGGTAAGGATATTAGAGTCTTACAAATACGGAAAGATGTTGGCCTTAGATGATATGGTGATGACCACGGAGAAAGACGAATTCCATTACCATGAAATGATATCACATCCTGCCATGTTTATGCATCCAAATCCAAAGAATGTATTGGTAATTGGTGGTGGTGATGGCGGAACGATTCGTGAGGTGTTGCGTCACCCTGGCGTAGAAAAAGTAACGATGGTTGAAATTGATGGTGCGGTAATCGAGGCTTGTAAAGAACATTTACCGAACATTGCGGCATCGTTTGATGATCCAAAACTCACCTTGTTGGTTGATGACGGTATTGCATTCGCACAAAACGCTGCACCGGGAACCTATGATGTCATTCTTGTGGATGGTTCAGATCCTGTTGGACCGGCAGAAGGGCTTTTCTCAGTATCCTTTTACACAAATTGTTACAATGCACTAAAGGAAAATGGGATTTTAGTTGCACAAGGGGAATCACCTAAATTCAATGAGAAAGCATTTAGAGAATTGAATCATACCTTACAGGATATTTTTGGTGCAGACAAGGCGCCGGTATCCTTATTTTTCGTTCCTACCTACCCTACGGGAATGTGGAGTTTCCAATATGGGTTGAAAGGGAATATCGAAGGTCCAATTCACCAAAAAGAGGCTGAAATTGAAACATTCGTTAGTACCCATGGACTAAGATATTACAATGGAGCACTACACAATGGAAGCTTTGCCTTACCAAATTTTGTAAAAGAACTTATAAAGAAATAACCCGCGTAATTTACGCAACTTAAACACAG
>JAIXRD010000244.1 GCA_027485365.1 Cryomorphaceae bacterium
CATAAATTGATGTGCCAAAGCGCTTTATTAATTCCGATTTAATATGGGGATGGGTATCTGTCAGTGCTTTTGCCCGAGCATCAGAGTAGTACACGGGAAACCCCATTTTTTCAAGAATTTCAGCCACATAACTTTTTCCTGAACCAATTCCGCCGCTAAGACCTACACGTTTCATGCTACTAAGATAAGGCAATGTTGCATTGCTTCCACGGGCTTTTACCTATCTTTGTGGAATGACAGATACGCCTTGGTTCGCTTCTTGGTTTGATACTTCGTATTATCACCAGCTTTATAATCACCGAAGTGAGGAAGAGGCACAAGCATTTATAGAGCGTTTAGTCGATTTCTTAGCCCTTGAACCTAAGTCCGAGGTCTTGGATTTAGCCTGCGGTAAAGGTAGGCATGCCAGAACGCTTCATGCCCTTGGATTGAATGTGCTTGGCACTGACTTGTCTCCAGAAAGCATCGCCTTTGCCAATGAATCTGCTGTGGATGGATTACAGTTTAGGGTTCAAGACATGCGTGAACCACTTCCTAACAAATCCTTTGATGCGGTGTTCAATTTGTTTACCAGCTTCGGGTATTTTGATTCAACGGTAGAAAATCAACGCGTTATCGATGCCGTAAATAGCATGTTAAAACCAGGCGGGATCTTAGTCATTGATTTTTTAAATGCCCAGCGTGTAATAAACACCTTAGTTTCTGCTGAGGAGGTGCAGCGCGATGCGCTTACCTTTAAGATTCGGCGGGAAATAACAGCTGGTAAAGTAATTAAGCACATTGAGTTTACGGATGAAGCAAAAGATTTCCATTACACGGAACAAGTTCAATTGCTTAATCTGTCGGATTTTGAAGTACTATTGAACAGAGACTTCCGTATTCTACATACCTTTGGCAAATATGCGTTGGATGCGTTTGATCCGTCAACATCCCCCCGCTTAATTATAATTGCGCAAAAAAAATGAGCCCTCTATTAATGGTTTTGGTCTTGATTGCTGTAGTTGCTGCAGGAGGAGGCTTTGTGCATTTTTTACAAGCAAATAACAAGGCTCAATTTATTAAGTTAGCCTTAGCCTTTAGTGGTGGGTTTCTTCTTGCTATCGTGTTTGAACACTTACTTCCCGAACTCTACGCTGGCGAAACAGATAACATTGGGATTTATATTCTTGTTGGATTTTTAATTCAGCTCATCATGGAATATTTCTCTGGTGGAATCGAGCACGGGCACATCCATGTGCACAAAGGGCAATCCATGCCATGGGCGCTCTTTATTTCGCTTTCTATTCACTCCATTATTGAAGGAATTCCCTTGGGAAATGATGTGGATCATTTACACCACTTGCATAATCACGACCATAAACTCTCATTGTTTTGGGGAATTGTTTTTCATCAGATTCCAGTAGCAATCGCGCTTATGACCTTGCTCTTGAGCACTTCGTTGAAAAGAGGGATGGCTTGGTTGGTTTTATTGCTCTTCGGCATTATGACACCCCTGGGATTACTTATTGGATTAAAAGTCCCTATCGAACAAACAGGAATTAGCGTCCCAGTGGTATTGGGCGTCGTAATCGGAATGTTCTTACACATTTCAACCACTATCATTTTTGAAACTTCAGAAAACCACAAGTTTAATCTCTTGAAACTTTCTAGCGTAATTGCAGGGATTGCCGGGGCCTTGTTAATGTACTAACGCAGGTTAAATAAGTCGTTTACCCCGAGCGTTCGGTTGATTGTAAACCCTTCCGCATAGGTTACACCAATAGGTCTTCCATGTTGCATCATCCTTCCAAGCATGAAATCAAAGAAATGTGCGTTGGATATTGGGGTTTCCGGTTCCCTAGAATTTGGATCAAAGAATTGAGACGAGAAACATTGTACCACCTTGATTTTTTCTTCCGTATAGGCACTAACATCTAATGCAATATCTGGTTCAATGTACATGTCTTGAATGTAGTGAAGCAGCATTGGGGCACGGTATGCTTCTTGAGCGATTCCGTTACGCTTTGTATTAATTTTAGGCAAACCCGATAAAAATGCAGCTCGCGCAACCAAAGCAGCCGCACGTCCATGATCTGGGTGCCGATCTGTAATCGAATTCGCAAGGATCAGCTGCGGTCTAAAGTGACGGATCTCTTGAATAATCAACATTAGATGCTCCTCGTTTTCTTCGAAAAAACCATCGGCCATTCCCAGATTTACACGATCAACAAGACCTAACTTCTGTGATGCAGCTTTGCATTCTTCCATGCGTATGGCTGCACTTCCACGTGTACCTAACTCTCCTTGTGTCAGGTCAACGATAGCAACCTGCTTTCCCTCGCTCGCGTAGCGCAATAAGGTTCCCCCGCAGGAAATTTCTACGTCATCAGGGTGCGCGCCAAAGGCGAGTATATCAATATTCATTAAGCGGTCATGTAGGATTCAATGCTCGGACAAGCACAAACCAAATTCCGATCGCCATACGCATTATCTACGCGACGAACAGGTACCCAATACTTATTTTTCATTAAATAGGGGAGTGGATAAGCCGCTTCCGCTGGTGTATATGGATATTCCCAGGTTCGATTAATAATGCAATCTGCTGTGTGTGGCGCATTTTTGAGTAGGTTGTTATCTTTTGGATATTTACCTGCTTCGATATCAGCAATTTCTTGTCTAATCTTAATCATGGCCTCAATAAAGCGATCAAGTTCTGCTTTATCTTCAGATTCAGTAGGTTCAATCATTAAGGTTCCAGCCACCGGGAATGAAACGGTAGGGGCATGAAAATTAAAGTCAATTAGTCGTTTGGCCATATCGGCAACTTCTACATCCGCATTCTTTTTGAATTCTCTACAGTCAAGAATTAACTCGTGAGCAACTGTTCCGTGCGCTCCGGTATATAAGATTGGATAATGTTCCTTTAAGCAAGCAGCGATGTAGTTGGCATTAACTATCGCCAATTCGGTCGATTCACGGAGTCCTTTGAATCCTAACATTTTGATGTACCCGTATGAAATCAATAGGATTAGGGCGCTTCCATAAGGAGCAGAAGATATGGCATGTATCGCCTGATTTCCACCCGTGGTATGCAATGGATTACTTGGTAAGAACGGCACTAAATGGGCTGCAACACCAATCGGACCCATCCCCGGGCCACCACCGCCATGCGGAATAGCAAAGGTTTTGTGCAAGTTTAAGTGGCAAACATCTGCCCCGATATTCCCTGGATTCGTAAGCCCTACTTGCGCATTCATGTTGGCCCCGTCCATGTACACTTGACCTCCCTGGGCATGAATGATTGCTGTAATTTCTCGAATGCCTTCCTCGTATACCCCGTGCGTTGATGGATAGGTAACCATGATTCCTGCTAAATCGTCTCCGAGTTGCTCAGCTTCAGTTTTCA
>JAIXRD010000032.1 GCA_027485365.1 Cryomorphaceae bacterium
CATTGAACACACATTCTCCGGTTGCCGCATAGAGATGCAGGCTAAGATTTGCGACTAAATCTTCTACATAATTCCAAAAACTGATATTTATTTCCAGGGAGCTTTTTACCGTAATTATCGATTTACCGTCTTCACGAATTGGTTTAAGCGCTATTGATTTTAAGCGTGTAAATTCATTGCCTGGCGCTTCAAGTTCTGTGTAGGTATGTCCCCAGTCTGCTTTATTTCGGTTATTTAGATAAGTTTCTATTACTTGAGAAGGACTACCTTCTGAAACAATGGTACCATGCTCCAAGAGAAGGGCTCGAGAACACAGGTTCTTTACAGCTTCCATGTTGTGACTCACAAAAAGAACCGTTCTTCCATTACTGGCCACATCTTTCATTTTCCCGATGCATTTTTTTTGAAAATCTACATCCCCCACAGCCAACACTTCATCTACAATTAAAATCTCTGGTTCAAGATGTGCAGCCACAGCAAAAGCCAAGCGCACATACATTCCTGATGAGTAGCGTTTGACAGGGGTATCAATATACTTTTCGACGCCACTGAAGGAAACAATTTCATCAAATTTTCTAGCAATCTCTTTTTTCGTCATCCCCAAAATAGCTCCATTCAAGTAAATGTTTTCCCTTCCTGTAAGCTCGGGATTAAATCCTGTACCAACCTCTAACAAGGAGGCTACGCGTCCGTTTAGCGTTATTATTCCTTTTGTTGGCGAAGTCACCTTAGAAAGGATTTTTAACAGGGAGCTCTTCCCCGCCCCATTCCGTCCGATGATGCCAAGTACTTCCCCTTGATTTACGGTAAAATTAAGGTCCTCAAGTGCCCAAACAAAATCACCTTTCCCTTGCATGGTTCGATCGTTTGTTTCTGTGATTACCTCATACGGATCAGCCTTTCCTCTTACCTTATGCCACCAACGATTTACATCCTGAATTAAGGAACCAGTACCAACTTGTCCCAGTCGATATTGTTTATATAAATGTTCTACCTTAATGACTTCCATGTGTTCCAACTATACTGTATCCATAAAGGACTGTTCGATGCGATTAAATACCAAAATACCTAAGACCAAAACCACCAAGGTAAAACCGGCCGTATAAAGTAACCCGTATGCATCGAATTGACCAATTCCATAAATTGAATACCTTACATTCTCAAAAATTGCTGTTAATGGATTATACCTTAACAACTGATTTATCCTACCGCTAGTAAAAGATAAAGGGTAAATAATCGGCGTTGCATACATTAACAACTGCACTCCAAACGTAAGTAAAAAACTTAGATCCCGATATTTTGTGGTTAAAGCAGAAAACAAAATCCCAAGTCCTAAGCCTAAAAATGCCATGAGCATCACGTAAAAAGGAAACAAAACAAGGGTCCAGTCCATGGAAATCTGTTGTTTCCCGCTCAAGCTAAAGATACCGATCAATATAATGAGAAGTACAAGTTGGATTAATAATTTGAACAACCCAGAAATCACAATGGAAATTGGAACGGTTAAGCGCGGGAAATACACCTTTCCAAATAAATTTGCATTGGCAATGAAGGTTCCTGATGTTTTAGTAAAACATTCAGAAAAATAGCCCCATATGGTTAATCCGGTGAAATAAAACAAAAATTGATGCACACCCTGAGTAGGAATTGAAGCAATCATTCCAAAAACAACATAAAACATTAAGGCCGTAAGTACGGGTTGAATTATAAACCAAAGGGGACCAAGAATGGTTTGTTTGTATTGTGCAACAAAATCTCTTCGAACAAACAAAAGAATTAAATCTCTGTAACCCCACAATTCGTGCAAGCGAACATCAAAAATACCTCGCTTTGGGGTAATCACCTCGATTTTACGCAACGATTCCATCTACCAATCTCCTAAATGTATGAGGACAAAGGTACGCTTTATAAAACAACATGTAACCAAGCCCTTGGGTATTCGAAGAAATGCGACCGATGAACGAGTAAATATTCAATATCGTTGAAGATGTATTCAACGGGCGCACTAACTAGCCAATTATTTCTTATTTTTGGAAGGATGCATGGAATGTTTCACCTAAGACTATTTCACCTTATTCTGATCGTTTCTTCAGGGATAGGATGCTATTATGCGCAACCTTTGAGTGGTATTTTACCCAAAAACCAATCGAATCTTAGCAACTTCAACGTATCTTTTCAATGGAACAGCGCTCCAAACACTGTTAATTATCGGGTTCAATTTGCGAGCAACAATACCTTTAGCAGTAATTATACGCAATCTCCGCTTACAAACCTCACCACTTGGAGTTCATTCGTTCCAGCTCAAGGCACATATTATTGGCGTGTAAAAGCATACACAGCAAATGATTCCACCTGCTCACCAACGTACACGTTCTCGTATTTTACCCCATCCACTTTAAATTCCACCAGTTTATGGTTGAAAGCGGATGCAGGTGTCACCCCAGATGCAAATAATAAAGTTCAACAATGGACCGACTTGAGCGCGAACTCGTATGTTATGAGTCAAAACCTAGCAGTAAAAAGGCCCAC
>JAIXRD010000314.1 GCA_027485365.1 Cryomorphaceae bacterium
CATGTTTAGGGTGGATGGATTAAACGTTCCAATTGTTGGAATCGTTGAAAATATGGCCTGGTTTACCCCAGAAGAATTACCCGAAAATAAATACTATATTTTTGGAAGAGATGGCGCTAAAAACTTAGCGAACGGTATGGGAATTGAATTTCTTGGGGCCATCCCATTGGTTCAGAGCATTCGCGAAGCCGGTGATGTTGGACGCCCTGCCGTCCTTCAGAAAGGGTCGGTGATTGGATTGGCATTTGACGAATTAGTTCATAACTTTACAACACGGTTAAATGCCCTAAAACACTAAGTATAAATGGAAAGTATTGAACAAAAAGTGAATTCAGCTATTTCATTAATTCGTCCATTTCTAAACGACGACGGTGGAGATGTAGAACTGGTTGAGGTAACATCTGACCGCATTGTAAAAGTTCGTTTGACCGGTTCGTGTAAAGACTGTTCCATGAAGCAATCAACCTTACGTGGCGGAATAGAAGAAACGATAAAAAAGGCCGTTCCTGAAATAAGTGCTGTGATTGCGGTTGAAGATTAAATCAACGGTAGGCACCTACTCATACTTGATAAAAATATTCTTAGGTTCTGTAAAAAACCGTAAGGCTTCCCAACCTCCTTCTCGACCTACCCCTGAATCTTTCATTCCCCCAAAAGGAGTTCTAAGGTCGCGAATCAACCAAGAATTCACCCAAACAATCCCCATATCCAAACGATCAGCCATACGATGTGCCACATTTAAGTCTTTGGTCCACACCGAAGCCGCTAAGCCATATTTAGTACCGTTTGCCATTGCAAGTACCTCGGACTCCTCAGTAAAAGGCATTATAGAAACTACGGGACCAAAAATTTCCTCTTGGTTCGTTCTACAGGAATTGGAAAGGCCTTCAATAACTGTAGGTGCAAGGTAGTAGCCATCCTGATAAGGTGCTTCAAGGCGAACGCGCGCACCGCCAGTTAAAACATGTCCTCCTTCTTCCTTGGCTAATGCTATATATCCGAGGATTTTCTCCATATGCCCCTTAGAAACTACGGCACCGATTTGCGCGTTAGGATCTGCGGGATAACTTACTTTCGCCGAGGATACCCAATCCACAAAAGCGGTTTTAAAGGCCTCATAAATATCTTGGTGCACGAAAATTCTTGATCCGCATAAACAGATCTGACCTTGATTAGAAAAGGATGACCGGAAGACTTCTTTTACGGTTTGTTTTATATCCACATCCGGAAAAACAATGGTTGGATTTTTCCCTCCTAATTCCAGGCTAAGTTTCTTAAACATAGGTGCGGCAATGCCTGCAATATGTTGTCCGGTCGCTGTTCCACCGGTGAAGGAAATTGCCTTAATTTTCGGGTGAGAAACTATTTCATTACCAATCTCTGGGCCTGTGCCGTGTAAAATATTTAAAACACCGGCAGGCATTCCCGCCTCGTTTGCAATGTTACCGAGCAAGGAAGCTGTATACGGAGTAATCTCACTTGGTTTAGCAATCACACAATTCCCTGCGGCTAAGGCCGGCGCGATTTTCCATGAGAATAAATACAAGGGGAGATTCCAGGGGGAAATACAACCTACAATTCCGATTGGTCGACGGGTTGTGAAATTAATTCCAACATTTTCCATGTAATGTGATTCCGAAGAAAAATGTTCAATAGCTGTAGCGAAAAAGTGAAAATTCGAAACGGCACGAGGGATATCCACGTGTGCCGCTAACTTTTCGGGTTTGCCATTATCTCGGGACTCTGCCACAACAAATTCATCCATGCGCGCTTCAATACCAGCAGCCAAACGAAGTAAGATTGCACTTCGTTCATTCACAGACATCCCTGACCAAATGGGAAAAGCACGTTCAGCGGCATTCACTGCCATGGTTAAATCAACTGCTCCGGATCTCGGGATTTGAGAATAAACTTCCCCTGTTGCTGGATTTACATTGTCCATATATTGTCCAGAAACTGGTGCATGATATGCACCATCAATGAAGTTCTTTAGGTATTCCATAGTGCTTTTTATTATCCATTAATACTTAAATTCTTTTCCTTTTTCTCGCGCTTCAATTCCTTCTTTCATCCATAAGGGTTGTTCTCCATTATTCAAGTAAAAATCAAAAAATTGGCGCATTCTAATGCTTAAGTCCATTTTATTGGGTAAGCGTGTCAGGTTGTGGTCGTCGTCGTTATAGTTTAACATCCAACAAGACTTACCTAATCTACGAAGTCCGGTATATAATTCAATGCCTTGATACCATGGAACAGCCCCGTCTTTATCATTTGCCATTACGAGTAAGGGAGTATTGACCTTGGGTAAGTGAAAAATCGGCGAGTTCTCTATGTACAAGTCCGGGCGATCCCAAATGGTTGCCCCAATTCTACTTTGGCTCGATTCATATTGAAATTGACGGTTAATCCCACTCCCCCAGCGAATACCGCCGTATGCGGAGAACATATTACTTACAGGTGCTCCAGCCATTGCCGCTTTATATCGGTTAGTCATCGTAATGAGTTGGGCGGTTTGATACCCTCCCCAGCTTTGACCTTGCAAGCCCATTCGTGTAGAATCGATCGAATAATTCTTAAGCATGTAATCGGTGCCGCTCATGATACAATCATAT
This sequence comes from Cryomorphaceae bacterium, assembly GCA_027485365.1. Taxonomy (GTDB): domain Bacteria; phylum Bacteroidota; class Bacteroidia; order Flavobacteriales_D; family Crocinitomicaceae; genus UBA952. The sequence continues at coordinate 2,613 of JAIXRD010000314.1, forward strand.
GCTCCTTTGGCAGGATACCCTGGTTTATACCGAATATCTGGAATCAATACTACATATCCTGCCGATGCATATTCGGTTGGATTGATTGTACTGGCCGTAGGGGCCGGGCCACGGTAACTATGTAAATTATCTCCATTCAGTTCATAATAATAGACCAAGAGTGGGTATTTTTTCGTTGCATCATAATTCTCGGGTTTGTATACGATTCCTTCTAAATTGAATCCGTTATAACTCTTCCATTGAATGAGTTCTGAAGTCGCCCAATTGTATTCAGCCTGCTGAGGATTTGCCCATGAGACTCTTTTAAAAACACCAAAGGCATCGCCGACCTCAACATCAGGAAACTGATCAACCCGCATGCGACGAAGCACATATACAGAGGAATCTTTTGCTTTAGTTAAAGACAAAACTTTGTAATCCCCCCGATCCAACAATTTAAATAAAAATAAAGGTGTTGCCGTCCAAATAGAGACTTTTTTTGTCTCGCGATTTCTTGCTTGTAAATACCCACTATTCCAAGCCACATTGGTTGAGTCTGGATTCCATTTAATCCATTCCCAATCTGTATTTTTAGTATCATCGAATGTCAAACATCGATTTTTTTTCGTGCTTAAATCAAACTCATAGATATTATCTCTCGAAGCATAATAATAGGCATCTCCGTTGGCATTAAATCCATAGGTGGCGGCAGGACCTGGATCCATTGGTTGGCCGTTTAGGTCTTCTTCCCAGGGTTCGTTCACAGCACAACTCATGCAGATTTCATTCAAGTTTTGATCGATTTGAAGTAGGTAGTGATTTTTACGTTTCGGATCAAAATAGGTAAAAGAACGCCCGTTATCCGATAAATGACCTTCGTAAGCCACTGCCTTTTTAAGCAGTAATCGTTCCCCGGTTTGAAGATTAACACGATAAACATCATTCAATACAGGATTTTTCCATTGCGCTTGAATCGCATAGGGCTGATTATCATACACCAACGAATAATTACTTTGTCGGTGAATATTGAACGACCCCTGCAATGAATCTGGACACCATAACATGGGTTTGAAATCCGCTAAATGCAATGCGACAACATCTCCGGATTTATCCCCGTCTTTAATCTCCAATAGTTGTTGTGGCTGTAAGGTTAGATCCGAAGGTGACCATAAATCTAGTCGCACTTTTTCAGACTCCAACAAGGTGTCTTTTTGATAAACCACGCGATTGCTCAGCGTAAATTTTACATACGGTAAATAATCAAAAAATGTGGGCAGTACCTTATCATTCACTCCCTTAAACCCGAAGGGTTTTGTGGTGGTTGAATCGCCGAAGGTTATCAATGAATCTTTCAGTAATGAATAAACTCCCAATTCATACTGCTTAATTTTGTTGGTGTCGGAAGCGTAAAGATAGGCTAACATATTCCCTTCTTTATTCCATTGAAGTGATTTAATGCTCCGTTGTGATTTGCCTACCATAATTGGCATTAGATCAACAGGAGAAACAACCCATAATCTAAAAGTATCTTGCTTGCCTTTTTCTTGGGTAATGTAGGCCAAATTTCCTTGTTTCGACATCAAGAAATCGGTCGTATTGTTTACTTGAAATAAGCGATAATCCCAGGTTTCAAGAACCAATGTAGTCCCATCAGATTTTATTTCCTTGATCGGGGTAATCGGTTTCTCTTTTCGATGAAACCAACATTTCTTTGGGGATTCAATTGTTGTGGGTTGTGGTTTATCATTTTGCTCTTTCAAAAACGCCAAGTAATCTGCTGATTCAGACACTTGAAATCTTTTAACCTGAGGTTCTTTTCGAAGGGTGTCCTTGATGGAATTATAAACCACCAGGGTATCTTTTGGCCACTTCTTTTTATCTATTTTATTCAACTCACAAGTTCTCAAGGTATCAAATCCTGCAGTACGTCGCCAAGCCATTAAGGAGCCGGACTCGTTCATTTGTAAATCTTTCGCAGCAAACATGGAATCTTTAGACCCGCTAGGAACATGCTGCCAATGAAGATACCCATCGCCTTTCATAGGCAACACTTCAAACGTTAACCAAGCGCCTTGATTAGAAAGCTTTACCTTATCAATTCGATTCCAACGCGCATAGGCATTGTGATCAATTACTTGCTTTTGGGCAATCGCAGCGAGAGAAAAAAAAGAAGCATATAGAAAAAACGAAAGTCTGAAATACATTACACAAAACTAATTTTCAAGGTGATGAGGTCTAATTTTTATCAAAGTTACGCTTTCCAAGGGTTAAATGCACACCATAAAAGATAAGTGCCATTAACACAAGTTTTGACGTTGTAATTTGGTTTGTATAATCCGCTGACCAACCGATTAAGGCGAACAAATAAGAAAAAGTAATCACAAAGATTGGTTGTACATAAATGAATACTGAAGCTGCTGTTGAACTCACGTACTTAAGTCCAACTACGGTGAGTAAATACGTCAAAAAGGTAACGCCAACTACCACATAAATTATCTTCAACCAAATATCCCATGGAATTACATCAAGATTCGTTTGTTCTAAATCACCATATAACGGTGGAAATGCCAATAAAAAGAAGGTTCCAAAGGTGAATACCCAGGTAATAACAACCAAGGGATGATACTTTTGCATCAATGGTTTAACCAGTATTAAATACACGGCATAACTTAATGAATTACCAATGAGGTAAAAATCACCAAGTTGTGCCTGAACGGTATTTGTTCCGTAGGTTGTTAATACGATTGCACCTGTAGCGCCGATACTTATACCAAGCCACTGCTTGCGTATGAGCCGTTCTTTCAACCAAAAAAAAGAAAGCACTGCAACCATAATTGGATTCAATGCCATAATTATTCCCGCATTCATTGGAGAAGATGCATTTAATCCATGAAAAAATAACAGCTGATTTACGGTTACCCCGAATAATCCACAAGCGGCTAAACGCAATAAATCGCTCTTCGAGATAAGGCCTCCCTTAACAAAAGGAAAAATCATCCAAAAAAGTAAGACCGCACCAACAACGCGAAATAAAATAAAGACGGTCGGAGACAAATAAACAGGCATAACGCCCTTAGCCAAGACATGGCTTGCACCGTATATTAAATTTACCATCAATAAGGCAAAAGCAGCCCATTGTTCCCTGTTCTTACTTACCTCCAAAATAAAAATCTAGGTTTAATTACGGATTCTCTAAATTCATCTAATTTCTCAGTGACACCTTTATCCATCATTCGAATTATAAACTTATTCATTCCGCGGGCCTCTTTCACATCCTTTTCCATTTTAAAAATTGGACATAAGGCTTTAAAATAGCGAGCTTTTTCTCCCATTTGCACAGGCGTTTTAAGTTCCTCTACGGCCATTGGATCCATCAGTAGCATTGCAGAGAACCCAACATCATTTAACCTACCCGATGGGAGTTCACCCATACTAAAGGTGTGGCCTGAAATTGCCCAATGCTCAGATTTTAACCGGCTTTTTATCGCAACTAAGCGTTGAGCGGCCCAATGGAATAAGACTTCATCCAAGCTGGTTTTCCAATACTCGGGTAGCAAGATGAACAACTCAATGCTTGCCTCTGTCTCATACTTCGACGGAACTGGCATTTGACACTCACCCAAATCCAAGGTACAAAGCACCGTACCGCGTGCCCCGTTGAGTTTTATGATACCTAAGGTTTCGTCCCCTACGTTAATGGTTTCCACTGATTCTTCAAAGCGTTC
>JAIXRD010000337.1 GCA_027485365.1 Cryomorphaceae bacterium
ATCATTCAAACAAGGTGGAGTGAGTCTTCAAATAGGGCTAGGCAACCGACCATTGTTGACTAAGCGGTAAAGCTATAATCCTTTGATCCCAGGTTCAAGTCCTGGTGGGCCCACCAGAAAAGCAAACCCTCATCAGAAATGGTGAGGGTTTTTTCTTCTTAGGTCGATCAAATTAATGAGGAATATTATGGATAAGCTTCTTGAAGTGCGTTGCAAATATTTTTGGATTACCGAGTGAGCTCTCATTAATCCGTTCTCGCATGGTTGCTCTTAAATCTTGTAATTTTGTTAAATTTCCAGCGAGATGCTTTGCATTGCGCACAAAGTCGTCAGCAGTGCTTGCTATACATTCATCGAGACCAATCTCACTAAGGATGCTTGCCGCCTGGTTTGATACTGGCGTCTTACCCCTTAAAGTTAATACTGGTAAACCCATCCATAGAGCCTCACAGCAGGTTGTGGCCCCAGAGAAGGGGTAAGTATCAAAAGCAATATCAACTTCATTATAAAAATGAAAAAGAGACTCATGATCACAATCTGTGTATAACTCAACTCTCGAGTTGACGATTCCGTTAGCTTTAAATTCTTGTCGAATCATTCTCCTTAGATTGGTGTCGCCTAATGTTTTCCAGCGCAATTGAATTCTGGATTTTGGTATGGCATTGAGTGCTTTAGACCATAAGGCAATGCACTCCTTATTTATCTTAGATGTATTGCTAAAACTCCCGAAGGTAATAGCATCATTATCAAGAGCGGGGAGTGGGTTGATGGCTGGTGCGTAAGGTGGGGGCGTGTAGCAAAATCGAGAGCAATCAAGTTCGTAAATTTTTTCTGAAAAGAATTCTTTTGGCACTCCAAGCAAATGCTGCTTGTCGAAAATAACACCATCTATTTGCGGCATGTAAGTCGAAGAAAAATAGCCCAAATAGCTCAGCTGAATTTGAGCCATTCTATGATTGAAGATAGGCATCCTATTGTTTGCGGTATGGCCAGATAGATCAATTAAAAGATCATTTTCATCGGCGCCAATCTTTTGAATAAGTGCGTTGTCAGGTAGAGCTTCATAAAAATAGAAATTGGAGGAATTTTTAATGAGATCTTCGGTTAATTGGTCTCTCTTGTGACCTGTGTAATAAATAGAAATCAAATACTCTTTATTGAGCTCCTTCAGAATAGGAATAAAAAACCAGCCAACTGGATGTTGATACATATCCCCTGATATAAAGCCAATTTTTTGGATGACCTTAGGAGGACTTGTAAATTCTTTTCTGATATTGTTGCTTTCATATTTTGCAATAGCCTTTTTTGCAATAGCAATGTATTTATCTGGCGATGAGCAATAATTAGACAGCATTAATAAGTTTGATATAGAGCTAAAGTCATACAGATTCATAGAAATTCTCGTGGAAAGAAAATCTAATGCTCTAGATGATTCCATTTGCTCGCAAAGGCTAATAGCCAGGTTATTGCTATCGCCAATACTAAATTTTCTGGGATTAATTTTTCCGTATGCGGTCGTTGCTAGAGTTGGCATTCCTGCATTAAGAAAGGTGCTAGATAGTGCTGTGCGAGCTCGATCTTCACATGGGCCCGGTATAAGTAATTGAAGAATAGCAATTGCCTCTTTATATCTAGCTTGCGTAAGATAAATATTTCCTTTTTGTAAGAGGACTTCCGCAGATAATTCGAAATCAATATTTTCCAATTGCTTTATAACGACCAGGGCCTCATCATATTTATGTATTCCCATTAGGGCTGATGAGAGCTCAAGATAGAGGGCGAAGTTTTCTGGAGTGTTTGCTATCAACTCTTGATACTGGCTAATTGCTAAATCATAATTCTTTAGCAATAAATTTTCCCGAGCAATCTTGGGGTTTATTCTCATGTTTAAAGATCTTGAATAGTAAGGTGTAGATTATTTTTCATGCATACTGAGCAAAAAGAGTGTTTGTATTTCAAATCCTCAAGTGTTTGAATGCTGTTTTCCAAAAAATATATTTTTTGATTGTTTTGGTCCGATAGGGTTTTTGTCGTTCCGCAGCATAATGAGACTGAGCCATCATAATTTATTGCCGTCATATTGAAGCGCAATTCACAATCCATGTTGCCAGAGCGTCGGGAATTTAAGTTGCCACCAATATCTTTTGGATGAAAAAATAATTGGCTTTCTAGTTCGGACGGAGGAGTATTTGGATTATTTATCAGAGAGTAAGCCTTCTCAATCGGAGCCATAATTGCATAGGATGGTCGATAGCCAAAGCCATATCGGTCTGCTAGTACCCTGATTTGCTCCATTTCATCAACGGTATTTTTATACAGGTGGTGACCCACCCAGATTTCGGTAGATGCTTTATGGCGATCTCTTGCCAGCGCCAGCTCTTCGAGATTTTTTATTACGGCCCCGATGTCACCACGCTCATGCGTAACCCCATAGATTTCTTGTTTGAGACTAGAAATTGATACCTTGAATTTGTCGGGACTGGCGCGCATGACGCTGTCAATCCTGTCGGTTAAGTTGAGGTTGCTAGAAATGAATGAGCTTAAGTTTGCATTTCGAATTTCTCGAATAAAATCGGGCAAGCTAGGGTTGAGTAAAGGCTCGCTCCAATTGAAAAGCCAAATATCAGGATTAAGAGTTGGTTTCTCGAGACAAATTTTTTTAAGGATTTTTGAAAATAGTTGGGGTGACATTAATCCTTTTGTCATTTCACTCTGATTCCCAACGGGGCAGGTGGGGCAGCGTAGATTGCATCCACTCACTACATCAATGGCGTATACATAGGTAGATGCCTCTATGGGGTGATATCGTTCAAGTGTTTTATTTTGCCCAGAGCTATACACGAATTGATTCAAATATTCTGGAAGCTCAACTTTTTTCTTGAGACTGTAGAGTGCTGGGAAATCAAGCTTGTGTAGTTCTGCATAGCTTATCCATGCTTGGGCTTGTTTTTTGTGCGAGTTGGAAAGATGAATTTGGATGACTAGCTCAACAGCCTTATTGCGATCTATATCGTTATTAAGATCTAGATCGAACGAGTCTTTAACGAACTGATCGCCCTTTAAATCAGATTTTCTTAATAGTAGAGTGCCCAGATTGAATAGGGCGTCCGCTTGCTTAGGGTTAATCCGTAGTGCGGCGATATATAGCTCTTCGGCCTTTTCTGTTAAATTTTGGCGATAGCGATCTGCGGCTTCCGATAGTAATTGAGTTAGATTATGGGCAGCCATGTTGATAATTTACCACTAAGACTATGAAAATATCAAAATCCTCATCCCTTAGCCTATTTCTTATAGCGGCTTCAACATCAACCGGAGCGCTCGCTGACCCTTGTGGCCCAGGGACTATTAGCTCTAACGGCCAAGACTCACCTGCTGCCTGTACCCCAACACCTGTTGGCACTTATCAAGATATGTTTGGGAAAACTGCTGGCATACCTGCTCCTTTGGGGAGCTTTGCGCCCTCCACGGGAATGACGACAGCCTTTGATGCCCCCGTCGGATCTTACGTACCGGTTACGGGCGCCCCTGCTGCAACTTATGCCCCCGTCGGATCTTACGTACCGGTTACGGGTGCCTCTGCTGCAACTCAAGCTGCCCCTGGTTTTTATACTTATGCTCAAGGCGCTTCAAGTCAAGTGGCTGCCGGACTCCTTGCTGGCCCGCTTAATACCACTATTAGAGCCAATGAGGCGAGCATCCGTGACGCGAGTTCGATGATTGAAGATAAGACAGATGCAACAATTAAAACCTCTTTCTACTATCAGGGTGGTTCGGTTGGTCAGGTTGGTCAGTCTTCGGGCGCAAGACAAAATATCTCGTTTTGGGGCTTAAATGTTCTCGGTAATTTATTTGGTAGCAAAGAAGAGCCTGCTGGACTTTTAGCAAACGTGACTTCGGCAAATTATTCTGCTGGGGCCGACGGTAGCGGTAATGGCTTAGGTGTAAGTCTGGGTCTATTTAAAAAAATTCAAATCGAATCAGTTAAATTGGTAGGAACTTTACTTTTTGGTAATTATAGCTACAGCAATACTCGTCAGAATCTTTCTCAAGGATTAGTCTTTGGGTCATCCGCATCCAATCAAAGTGCAACAGGCAATACCAACGTCAACACTTATGGCGTAAACCTATTAGGTTCAGTGCCGCTAGTAAAGTCTTTGCCAAATTTAGATGGCTTTTTAAATGTTGCTGTTACTAATTATTCGTACAAAGCAATGAACGAATCTGTCAGCGCTGCTGGATCTAATCCAAGTGCTGGCTTAAGCACAACCTCTTTAAATTATGTATCGCTACCAGCTACTCTTGGGGCTAGATATTCGCTGATGGATTCGTCTAACCAGCGATCACTCGGAGCGATATCGGTCGGCTATAAATATGATTTTGGGAAATCATCGAGCTTGAATGCGACAACACAATCAAGCCCTGGATACCAGTTTACTTTGCCCATTGCCTTAACTAACGCTCGGGCAACTATCATCGAGATTTCTTCTGCGAATTATGAACTTAAAAAAGACCTGAGTTTATCGGCAGCTATTTCAAGTGAGTTTTCAAGTGCTTATTCGTTTTATCAGGGAAGTATACGATTACGAAAACTCTTTTAAAGCTTGATTCCTCAAATCTTATGGTTTCATTAAATCTGCTACACAAAATGCTACACACAGATATTTAGGAGATGTAACCTCTTGAAATCCTAGTGGTTTTCTTTGGATCTCTGCTCTCATAAGTGGTGTCGGAGAGATGAGTGGTGATGCCCACCCACCGCTCTCTAGCAAAACGCACTATTGGAAAAAGTCAAAACTGAAAGAACTGGCAAATCTGGAAAAAGCACTTTTGCCAGTTTTTCTGCTTTTGTCGCTTTTTACTTTTTCACTGTGCCACTTGGTAGATGGATAAACAGTTTGTTGTTGAGGCTTTCTCTTCGCTCAAGCCACAACGGTGAGTGTGGTCTCAAACCGTTTGGTCCCCAGCGGTCTATGCAAGCCCTGACCTTTTTGTCACCAATCCCCATCACTTGACCAACCTTATTGGCTAGGGTTGTCACTGGTTGTTCTGAGTGCATGATTTCGTTGTGGATGTTTGCAATTATTCCAGTATCTCTTTCATGAAGCTGCTGAATTTTTAGTTCACTCATCAGGTCAACAGCGCTATCAAGTGGCTTGACTTCTCTTGAGCTCTTCTCGTAGGTAAAACTGACCTTTTCGACTTTACTTCTAACCTTGTCAGGCGTTATTGTGAAGTTGATGTGATTTGAGCTATCAGATACTGAAGAGAGGATGTACATCAGTTCATCTACATCGTTTCGGTTGTCGCCAACCCCTTCAAAAATCAGCTTGCCATCGTTGGTTAGATTTTTATTGGAGTGACCCAAAAGTAAAACTGTTGCACCTCTTACCGTGAGTGTCCTCATCAGCTTGAAGAACTGCTTTGAACGGTCTTTGTTCATTACTTCGCTGAATTTTTTCAGCGTATCGAAGATGAGTACATACTCGCTCAAATCTATATCGCTGTTTGTCCATTTCCTTAGGTCGTTGAGAATCTCGTCAGTGCTTGTTTCGCCAAGAACACTGCTAACAAGTCTGTACTCATGTTCTTCAGCTTGTTGTTGCATCTCTTTAAGGTCACCAACGGCTGCATCCTCTTGCATGTAATACACCTTGTATCCAATGCCTGAAAGCTCTCTAGCAGCCAAGGAGGCAAGCAGTGATTTCCCTCCATTTGAAGGAGCCACCCAAAGATTCACGTGACCTTTTACAAGCGCTTTGCGCCAAATGATTTCTGTTGATTCCACTTTGTCCACCATTTCCTTTGTAATTACAAGTTTGTCCAGAGGGCAGTTCATGTGTCTACACCCATCCTTTTTAAAAAATTCATCACATCATCTGAATCAGCAAACGCTTTAGTCAGCCCCCATCTGGAAACCAAATAACCATCTGAAGATTTGTGAATTTCTACCCCATATAGTTTTGCCTTTTGCTTGACAAAAACCATAGAGGGTGAAAAGATAAATGTGTTTGGATTTGCGCCCTTTGATGTCGAGTCGGGGGCGTTATTTTTTGCCATATCAGACCTCGCTAAGCTGGTTCTGAGTTTGCGCATTACGTTTATTCATCATCCACTGATGAACGTCTGACTCAAGCCAGACACGAAAGGCGGGTGAAAGTCGAACGGCAGCAGGAAATCTGCCTTGTGACTCCCAAGCAAGGATGGTTGACTTACCTAACTTTGTTTTGTTGGAAATCTCTTCCAGCTTGAGGAAGCGTGGTGCTTCTGTAGGATGGTCTAAATGCATATTGCACTCCATTAAGAACACTGCAAATCGCAGTAGTTGTTATTGGAAGCAAAGTCATACTATTTGTCAGTCTGAGAGCTAGCACTTTTCTTTTTTTGTTGATTTTTTATAGTCAGCCAAGTCTTCACTGTTCCAGGTTTGACCACGGCGGTACTTCCATCTTCCTCGCTGTAAATATCAGGTCTTTCTAAATCTCTTAGTTGAATCGCCCCGTGTATCGTGGAGGCCAGTTGGTCTAAGTTGAGACGATTGTCTCTTGGCTATGGGCGAGTTGCCGATAGTAGTTTTCCTCAGCTTCAGCCGGTGGAATATATCCAATC
>JAIXRD010000340.1 GCA_027485365.1 Cryomorphaceae bacterium
AAATCCTGGGGAAAATGTGCGTGTTTTTCCACTCTCGAATTGGACCGAACTGGATGTGTGGAACTACATACAGCGAGAACAAATCGCCTTACCGAGCTTATACTTTACCCATGAACGACTCTGCGTAGAACTCCCAGACGGCGCATTGATGGCGTATAATCCCTATGTGCGCTTAGAATCAACGGATGTTTTGGTAGAGCGTAATGTGCGTTTTAGAACCATCGGCGATATGACCTGTACTGCGGCAATTCCGAGTATGGCAGGAACGGTGGAGGAGGTGATTACTGAATTAAATCAAACACAAATTTCTGAGCGTGGAGCAACCCGTTTGGATGACCGGATCAGTGAAGCTGGAATGGAAGATAGAAAACGACAAGGATATTTTTAAGGGGAGAACGAATATGCGAATACTGAAGGTTTTTACTTGCGGGAATGTGGATGATGGGAAAAGCACCTTACTGGGGCGCCTGCTCTTAGACAGTGATTCCATATCGGTAGACATCTTACATCAGCTTACGGAGCAGGGTGGAGGTGTGCCCAACCTTGCCTTGCTAACGGATGGTTTACGTGCAGAGCGCAGCATGGGAATCACGATTGATGTTGCCTATAAATTCTTCACCACGAAACATACAAAATATATTTTAGTAGATACGCCGGGCCATCAGGAATATACCAGAAACATGTACACGGGGGCTTCGCAATGTGAAGTAGCCGTCATACTAATTGATGCATTAAAACCAATCGAAGCACAAACGAGAAAACACCTCGAAATCATGGAGGCGCTCGGAATCAAGCACTTGATTGTTGCGGTAAATAAAATGGATGCCGTTGGGTTTGAACAGACCGTCTTTCTCGAGCGGCAATCCGAAGTGAATGCGGTCCTTAACCCGCAAGAAAATCAACGCGTTCATTGGATTCCGATTAGCGCCTTAACCGGGGAGAATGTGGTTGAAAGTACCCAGGCGATGCCGTGGTATACGGGTCCAACGATTCTTGAATGCCTTGAATCAATTCCACCAATCATCGATACACACAGCGCCTTGCCATTAATTGAAATCCAAGGAATGTATAAGGGTGCAGCCTATGTAAAAGTGCTACAAGGAACACTGGATGTTAAGAGCACATTGTATCGCGGAACTCAAACCTTGGAAATTAAGGAATGTTATGTTAACGGAATCTCACAGGCTGTTGCAACAGCGGGAGACCAAGTCACCTTGCTGGGATCCGACATCAATATGCTAGCGCGTGGTCAGCAATGGGGCATAGAAGCACCCTTACAATGTACTGCATGTACCGTTGAATTGTGTTGGATGGGGGATGCCATGGAGCCTGGTACCATGGAGTTCATACTTCGTAGAGGTGCGGCGGAATGCATAGCGCAAGTGGACTTACCAACCCGAATCAATCCGAATGATATCCAACTCCTTACCATGAATTTGTCGGCGCCCATTGATGTGCTAACAGATCGAATCCAGGCTAAAAAAGAGCGCATTATACTCATTGATAAAACAACAAACGCGACGGTCGCGGCGGGAATAATTAAACAGATTAACCAATGAAAGCAACAACGGTAGATCAATATTTATTAGATGGATGTGGGCGCTGCAGTAAAGGCGGCACCCCGAATTGTACGGTGCATAAATGGCACCCGATACTTGTAGCTATGCGGGAATTAGCAACGGAATGCATGCTAACAGAAGAAGTGAAGTGGTCGGTTCCCTGTTATACCCTGAAAGGAAAGAATGTCCTCATGATTCATGCATTTATGGAATATTGTAGTATTATGTTTATGAAAGGTTCCTTATTAACGGACCCGGATAATATACTTCATCGGCAGACAGATAATGTAACGGCGGGACGTCAATTGCGCTATACGCGTATAGAGGACTTTTTAGCACAGCGTGAACGAGCCAAAGCCTTTATTTTAGAGGCCATTCAATTGGAAGAGGCGGGAAAAAAAGTTGAAATGCGTACAGAAGAAGAGCCAATGGTTGAAGAATTGAAAGAAGCCTTTGTACAAGACAGTGCATTTAAGACAGCCTTTTATCAACTTACACCGGGACGGCAACGTGCGTATTTATTGCATTTTGCACAAGCTAAACAGGCTGAAACTCGGGCTTCACGCATTGAAAAATGTATGCCTATGATCTTGCGAGGCGAAGGCTTGCACGATGCGTATCAGAAAGGGAAAAAGTAAATATTATGAAAATCATACTTATTACATTTTGTTTACTGGCAATCATTGGATTCGCCTTGTCCGTTTTTCTTGTAATATGGGCGTTCGCAAAGAAAATCACATGGGTTAAATCGATACTATTTGTTTTCTTGTATGGGGTGCTTTGTATTGGGATACTTCTTTTTATGATTGATAGACGAAAGCCTGATTTAGTGAAACGAATTCCTATCGTACGAACCATTAAAAAAAGCGAATCTAAGCGAAATTGCGATTGTACATGGTCTTCGCTGGCTTTGCAGAAGGATGATTATCCAACCAAACATAAACCTACCGCAAAACGAATTACCAATGGGATGTACATAAAAAATGAGGCGTCTCGGGTGAAATGGATTCGAAGACGAAGGTTAGTTCCCGTAGACGAAGCGGAAGGCTTTGGTATTTCTAATCTTGACTATAGTTCTGCCCATTTAACGCCCTTGGCGAAAAAGCGACTTTATGAACTCGGTGAGCGTTTCAGGGAGCGTATTCAAAAACCTAATGAAAAAAAGAGCTATTTTATCGTGAGTTCCATCACCCGAAGCCAAGTTCAGCAAACTCAAATCTGTGACCGATACCCAAATGCATGCACCAGAGACCATTCCCCACATTCTTATGGGGTGGCATTTGATATCTATAAATTAACGAGTTCCGATAAAAACTGTAATATCGGTATGAATGCCTTGCAAGAAGTGCTCACGCAAATGCAACGTGAAGGTAAAATTTTACTTTGTCCTGAATCGAAGTGTATACATGTGACAGTGTGCGGGTAATCCATCACCTGTGGCGGTAAACTGGCTTATTTTAGCAGGTTGTCTATGATTTTCTTGAGATAGGCGACCTCTTCCTTGAGCGTCTCAATTTGCAGCTTATAAAGATCACGCTCCTCATTAACGAGGGTATTATTTTGAATAATTAAGCCATTTCCAGTTTGGTTGTGCATGACATTGAACACCATGCTTTCATTGAAGGAAATAACATCCTCAGGTTTCATTCCCAATTCATCGGCAATGCGCGCTAACTTGCTGTAGGTGATTTCTGTTTCTCCTAACTCCAACCGACTGTAGGCACTTTGCGTAACACCAATTACTGAAGCCATATGTTCTTGGGTTAAGTTCTTAAGTTCCCGCAGCTTCTTAATCTTCGTACCAATATTCAAATTGTCCATGGAATGTATTTTTTACGAAGATAGGAATCTTTAATTAATAGGGAATATAGTATGTTTTTTACGAATAAATTATGAGGCTAATAGATATATTTTCCATATGCTTTGAAATACTTTTGAATAAATATCATTTACCGTAATCATTCTCTATGTTTTATTCACCAACTCGATATTGGCTATTATTGCCCTTGTGTATTTTTTTATCACATTTCACTTCATATGGGCAATGGAGAAATATGAAAAGGTTCAATTCGTATGGTGTTGTAAATTATCATACGCAAGTGAATGATGAAAAGAATGCCAAACGAATAATCACCGAGACGATTTCTATGAATTCAAATTTTGATGAAAAGCAAGTGAACTTTAATAAAGATAAAACCCTTTTTGTCAATGAGTACATGGTAGACCCTTTAAATTACAATTATGTATATGTTATACACGCCATAAAAAGTAATCAAGATGGTTATAAGGTAATTAATTTATTCTTTTATTATATCGAAAATCGATTAAGATATTTCTATGAAATTGATAACAATGATGAACGAGTAATTCTTCAATGGGATCCAGCTTTTGTAAACATAATAGAGGATAAAGAATGAAATATACCATAACAATTGCTCTTATATTATTAATTTCTTCTAACTATATGTTCTCTCAATATCGCTATATGGAAGACATGAAGGAAACTGCAATTCATATTGGTTCTGGAAATTATTTCTATCATGTGGATGATGAAGGAAAAGTGAAAGATTTAATCAATGAGATTATCAAGGCAAATCACA
>JAIXRD010000205.1 GCA_027485365.1 Cryomorphaceae bacterium
GCAATTAAGAATTGTAACGGCGGGGAAAATTTAAAATATACCGCGTTAAAGGGAGCCGATCATGGCGACCTAGAAAAAATGTTTAGAACGGATGAGTTGTATGATTGGCTTTTTCAGTTCACCAAAGAAGTCCAAGAGTAGGTGCGTTCTTTTCTATTCATCGTTTCTTTTATAAATTCACTGTTTTTCTTCAGTCAACCCTTAGATTTTAGCAGCGCTGAAAACTGGTTGGTATTGCCTGAAAAATCGCCAAAATTTTTTAAGGGAAGTACGATTGATTCCACATACATTCGTTCGGTGGATGTGTTTTATATTTTCCCAACACTCCTTGATGATGATGCGGATTCACGTTGGAATGCAGAAATGACCGATGTTAAATGGAAGGAAGAAGCGCTAGAAACTGCCATTCGCTACCAGGCGAGTGCATGGGTGGAATGCGGCAGGATGTTCGCTCCTTATTATCGTCAAGCGCATCTCAAAGCCTATGATTCAATTCAAGGAAGAGGAAGAGAGGCACTCTTATTTGCCTATGAAGATATCCGTGCATCTTTTATGGAATACTTGGAAAAATACAATGAAGGAAGACCATTTATACTCGCCGGTCATAGCCAAGGATGCACGCAGCTCACCTTATTAATCAAAGAATTTATTGATGAAAAACCGTTGGCTAAGCAGTTGATTGCTGCATATATGCCGGGAATAGGACTGGATAGCAATGAATTTCATTCCATCCCCTTTATGACAAAACCTAATCAATTTGGGGGATTTGTCGCCTGGAACACCATGAATGACCAACCAGACAATGATTTGTACCCTTTGTGGTATAAAGGAAAAGTTTGCATTAACCCAATTACATGGGATTTAACCAAGACAACCCCGAGAAGTTTGCATAAAGGGTTCTATTACACCAATGAGAAATGCTATACGCAGGTATTTGAAACCGAATTAATTGATGGTGCCGTATGTGTTCGGAATTTCCGACCGCCATTTCAACTGGCTGTTAAGAAATATAAGAACTTACACATCGGTGATGTTAACCTTTTTTGGAAAGATATTGAGCTAAACACAAAAGAACGGATTAAGGCTTATCTTGACGCGTTTTAAGTTTTCTCAGTTCCGCTACATCTAGCCAGTACAGCAGTTTGATGGAGAAACTATTACTACTCAAGCCTGCATTAAAGAGGTCGTTCATGTTTTGAAAATACCCCGGGTTTATATCCTTTACAGAAGTAAAAATCGAACTCTTCCAAACAAAACTCAATTCACTCCCTTGTTTGAATACCCATCGGTAAGCGCAATCAACGGTAAAGGCATTGTAATTCAGATCATATGCAGAAGTTCCATCGGATGCTAGACCTTGCGTGGAATTAGGACTTAAAGAACCGTCTTCATTCAAGGTAAAAAACTGGTTGTAGGTTAACACGGACCAATAATGCCTGGTTCGTAAAGCGATATTCATTCGATTCGTTAAGGTATAATTGAACTCTAGGTACTGGGTCAAATTCATGCGGTTTCGTTCGCCGAATAAAATCCCCGGAATCGTGTCTACCGGCGTACCGAATTGAATGGCATAGCCTCGATCATTTCGCTGATCTTCTAGGGACCAATTTAGGGTAATCAATATCTTATTGGAAGCCCGAATACGCGGAGAGAACATATAGCTTAAGTATTTCCAGCTTGGATTATCGGCAAATCCCACATAGTAAAAGTTTACATCCAAGGCAAGCGGTTTCTGGTAATTTGTAGAAATCCACCCCCCTGCACCATACCAACGGGGTGCCACAAAATAGCTTCCCCACACCCGGGGTTCAAAGTAATCAAACTTTTCAGTAAAGGAGGTGTAGGCACTTACTCCATAGGCATCAAAATGTTTAGTCATTGCAAAAGCCGACCACTCTAAATTCGATTCTGTGTAAACATTCGGACGGTATAAGCGGTTATAGCTTAGTGATAAATTCGTAGTCATTCGAACAAATTTCCACCAAGGCTTAAAATACCGATACCCAATAAACGCACTTCCAAAACGGCGATTATTTACTGAATTAAACCCCAGATCATTTGGGTCATATTTGTCATCTTCCTCAAAATAATTCAAGGAATAAATTAAATTACCCCGTTGTTTTCCAGCATTAAGCCCCAAGTTATAACCAAACTCATTTCCCACGGCTGTATATTTTTGAGATATAGTGGTTTTTCCATTTATAAAGAAGGTATTGTTCTTAGAATTAAGGTTTGAATTGAAAGCTGTTACATTCGCATCGTAAAAGTTGCCTTCTCGCAAGACATTGGTATTCGTGAGCGTAACGGAACTGTTATTTTTTAAATTTTGGTCCAACACTAGGGTGTTATAATTCGTTAGCGGTGCCGCCAAAAATTCACGGTTTTCATTCGTGATTGTATTAAAAGCTGTACCAACCGTGGGCGCAGAAAGTGCGTTGAAAACACCGATGCCTAAACCGTGTTTGGTCCTTCCCGATAGTTTACTCGCATTGTACAATTGGGGCATGCCTTGAATTCCACCAATCACTTCGTTCTCTAATAAATTCGTAGTTAACACTTCCCACGGAGCTTGGACACCAATTCTACGCGAATAAAAAATCCCAGATTTATTAAATAATTCCATACCCTCAGTAAAAAACTGACGATTTTCATTGAATTGAATTTCAAAGGGGGAGGTGTTTAATACTTGATTATCAAAAATCACTTGACCAAAATCTGGCACTAAGGTGACATCCAATGTAAATGCTTCATTGATTCCATACTTGACGTCCATTCCCCCAAAAAAAGAACTGCCATATCCATTCGCTTCTTGATTAACATAAGTCGAAAGATAGGGGATCAAACTTAATCTAAGGGGTGGGTCTATGTTATGAATTCCTTCAAGTTTTCCACTGTTCACCAAATAGTTCTCAAAATCAGGATTTACAGTCACCCAAGATGATTCTTCACGCGAACGGGCAATTTGGCGACCAAAATTTATGTTCCATGATTGAATTTCTTTTTTGGAAAACCGCAGCGCAGAATATGGGATTTTCAACTCGGCTAGCCAAGCGTTATCATTCAGTCGCACCTGACTTTCCCAAACCAAATTCAACTGATCGTTAAAGTCACCGGCAAGAATTTTACCATCTAACTGAACGCCGGTGCTTGTGATTCCAAAGTAAAATCCATTTTGATGGTCATTGTACGTATCTAAATAAATAGAAAAAATATCAGCGTTCGCGTTAAAGTCATCTCGTACAGTAAAAACATTAGAAATGGAATCTTTTACATCATAGCAGGCAACAAAAAAATACAAGGCAAAATCATCATACACCAGGCGGACCGTCGTTTTGTGGTCGCTTTTTATGGCTGGAATAGGTCGAATTGTTATAAAGTCCGTGGCGGTAGAATCCGAAGCAAACCAAACTTCTTCATTCATTTTGGCATCAACCGTAATTTTACTGTTGATTCTCAGCGCTGAAAATTGTTGTTGCGCCCCTATACAAAGAGGAAATAAGAAAAAAGAAAGCAACCACTGTTTCATGTCGTGGCAAAGGTAAAAAGTAAAATGCAACCGCACGTATTTTTAACGAAAAGGGCGTACCTTTGTCATGTGGAAATTTTCGATAAGCTAAAAGAACAACTCATGTTGCAGGAGTGGCCTAATGTGTATTTTTTCAAATTCATTGTTCCAAGTGATTCTGAAAAATTGGCTCAAGTTACAAGTTTCTTTGATACGAATGCTGAAATAACGATGCACCCATCAAAAACGGGAA
>JAIXRD010000247.1 GCA_027485365.1 Cryomorphaceae bacterium
AAGCCTTGAAAGATGCGGGTATGAAAGTTAAGGGGTTAATCGCAATTTTTTCCTATGGATTTGATACAGCGAAGGAGGCCTTTGACAAAGCGGAAGTTCCATTTACTGTTTTATCCGATTATGATCATTTGATTGAGCAAGCCGTTAATCTTGAATACATAAAAGAGGAAGAGCTTGACCAGCTAAAGAAATGGCGCGAATTACCTTCTAACTGGACGCCATCCTAATTCATGCTAATAGAAAGCAAGCCGTTTACAATAGCCTCGAGTTCAGATCAAGTCTTGAGCTTTTTATCAATTCCAAAAAATTTGGAGAAACTTCTTCCCGCTGAGCGGATTCAAGAATTTAACTCCGATGAAAAACAATGCAGCTTCAAAGTTCAAGGGGGGATCATCATAAGTTTAGTTTTTAACGAACGGACCTCTTCAAGCGTGAGTTACCGCAGTGGAACACACAGTCCGTTTCCTTTTGATTTGTTCGTTTCAGTTGAGGAAATCGAACAAACATGTAGCGGTCAATTAGTTTTCAAGGGAGAAGCCTCACCATTTATTGCAATGATGGCCAAAGGACCACTTACGGCCTTATTTAATGACATGGGAGAAAACCTAATTAAGGTTTTTAAATAATAAACTTAATTTGACCATGATCAAACAATTGATCTTGATTGTTGATTCGAACCTTAAGCTGCCCCAATGACCCAACCCCCTGGATTTCTCCAAACACAGCGTGCTCAGCAACTAAAAATTCCTGTTTTACACCTGTCCTAAATAACAGGGCTTCGTAAGATGCTTTCAGCACATCCCTTTGGCTTAGTAATGACATGTTGGATGAAAGTGAATCGCAAAGCGACCAGAGCACATCCTCTGCACTACTATGAATTCCGCTTATTTTTTTTATTGAAGTAGCTTGAATGGTATTGAAATCCAGTTGGTTTACATTAATTCCTACCCCAATGATGATTGATTTAACTTGAGCTCCTTGGTTCACCGTTTCAATAAGTAACCCACCAACTTTCAAATCCTCAACAAAAATATCATTTGGCCATTTAATGCTGGCTTTCACGGAAAATTTGTTTAACAAATCGATGACACTCAAGGAAACCCACCAATTGATTGTTATAAGGTCACTTAATGCCAAATTGGCAGGCAAATAAACAAATGAGGCACAAAGGTTCATCCCGGGGTCAGAATGCCATACATTACTGCGTTGTCCGCGGCCATTCGTCTGAAAATCTGCCATTACTACTGCTCCATTTTCAATTATCCCATCTTTTAGTAGATTGGCTGCATAATTGTTGGTAGAATCAACCGAATTCAGTTTGAAAACCTGTTTACCGAATTTTAGCATAATTTATAGCTAGTAGGAGTAAAAACCAAAGGTATATTTAAATTAATGAATTAGTTTTGCACCTTGTATAAAAATTAATGGCAAAGATTAAAAAAGAAATATCGCATTCCGAATTACTTAGCAATTGTATTGTTGAAGGAATGCAAGAAAATAAAGCAAAGGATATTGTGGTTATTGACCTTAGGGGTTTAAGTTCTGCGGTGTGTGATTTCTTTGTAATTTGTTCCGGCGAATCAAGCACTCAAGTCGATGGTATTACTAATGCTATTATGCGTTTCACCCGAAAAACACTTAAAGAGAAACCGTGGCATACTGAAGGACAACGAAACAGTGAATGGGTTTTGCTTGATTACGTAGATGTAGTCGCCCATGTGTTTTACAAGGACGCCCGTGGATTTTATGAGATAGAGGAATTGTGGGCAGATGGTGTAAGAACAGACATCCCAAACTTAAATTAAAACATTATGTCAGAAAATAAAAAGAAAGGTGGTTTTTCAGTGTATTGGATCTATGCAATTGCTGGTATCGCTTTTATTGCAATTCAATTATATTACGGTGCTGAGTCACGCATAACCATTGAACGTAAGCAAACACTATTCGAATTGGTAGATTCAAGTGGTGTTGAAAAAATCACTATAATCAACGATCAACGTGCTAATTTCACCTTAAATGGAAGAGGAATTGAATTGGTGAAAACCTTTAAGAAAGGAGAATATCCTAAAATCTGGAAGCAACTGAAAAAGGAAAAGTCCTTAGAAAAACAGAAAAAATCAGAAATTGTACTTGAGAACATCGGTGATCTTGGGAATTTTGAAAACAGCTTAGAAAAAGAACGTGGATTTGAATGTGCTCGCGATACAGAAACGGATTATTTCGGTACCGCTCTAGCCTATTTGTTACCGTTCGGAATCATTTTCTTAATATGGTTTTTTGTAATGCGCAGAATGACTGGAGGCGGTGGAAGCGGCGGCGGCGGCGGACAAATTTTCAATATTGGGAAATCAAGAGCTCAATTGTATGACAAAGGAAAATCAACCAACGTAACATTTAAGGATGTTGCAGGATTGCAAGGAGCAAAAGAGGAAATTGTAGAAATCGTTGAATTCCTTAAAAACCCTAAGAAATACACGGACATTGGTGCAAAAATCCCAAAAGGCGCTTTATTAGTTGGTCCTCCAGGAACAGGTAAAACTTTATTAGCAAAAGCAGTAGCTGGAGAAGCTAAGGTACCTTTCTTCTCTCTATCTGGATCTGACTTTGTGGAAATGTTTGTTGGTGTTGGAGCATCACGAGTAAGGGATCTTTTCCGTCAGGCAAAAGAGAAAGCTCCGTCTATAATTTTTATTGATGAGATTGATGCGATTGGAAGAGCCAGAGGTAAGAATAACGGGTTTAATTCAAACGATGAACGCGAAAACACCTTGAACCAATTACTTACAGAAATGGATGGTTTTGGTACAAACAGTGGGGTGATTATTTTAGCTGCTACCAACCGAGCAGATGTGCTGGATAGCGCGCTTTTAAGAGCAGGACGATTCGACCGACAGATCTATGTAGATATGCCCGATTTAAATGAACGGAAAGAAATCTTCCAAGTACATTTAAAACCGCTGAAACTAGAAGAAGGGCTAGATATTGACTTTTTAGCTAAACAAACGCCTGGATTTAGTGGCGCCGATATCGCTAACTTATGTAATGAAGCTGCATTAATTGCTGCACGAAAAGAAAAGAAGAAAGTTGGTAAGCAAGATTTCCTTGATGCGGTAGATCGAATTGTAGGTGGCTTAGAAAAGAAAAATAAAATCATCACCAAGGATGAGAAAAAGGCAATCGCAATCCATGAGGCAGGTCATGCCACCATTTCATGGTTATTGGAATATGCAAATCCCTTAGTGAAAGTTACGATTGTCCCTCGTGGTCAGTCGTTGGGAGCAGCATGGTATTTACCTGAAGAGCGCAGCATTACGACCACGGAACAATTATTAGATCAAATGTGTTCCGCACTCGGAGGAAGAGCAGCAGAGGAGCTTGTATTCTCTAAAATCAGCACGGGTGCATTGAGTGATTTGGAGAAAATAACCAAACAAGCCTATGCGATGGTCTCAATTTATGGATTGAACAAACGCGTAGGAAATATTTCCTTTTACGATTCACAAGGGAGGGATGCATTCACAAAACCATATTCTGACGAGACAGCAAAAATAATTGATGAAGAAGTATCGAAATTAGTTGAAAGTCAATATCAGCGTGCGTTAAAAATCCTTACAGAAAATAAAGATAAACTAGAGCTATTAGCTGAAAAACTCTTAATTGACGAGGTTATATTTAAAGAAAACTTGGAAGAAATCTTCGGCAAACGTCCTTGGGATCCTGCGGAACTTATTGAAGATAAAGAAAATTCTTCTAAAGATTCAGCCTCAGAAAACGAACAACTTGCATCTTCAGAAGTTTCTCCCTCCGAAGAAAATCAACCTGAAGACCCCACAGAAAATCCAACACCACCGAAGAACGAATCAGAAACAACTGAAGAATAGGCTTCCTAGGGCATGAATAATTTAGTCCAACGAGTCATAACCGGAACGATCCTTGGGATATTAATATTGGGATCGGTAATCGCAGGTCCTTGGATTCAAGGCCTTGTTTTTAGTGTATTTATGATTGTAGGATTGCTTGAATTCTATCGCATGTGCGATCGATTATCGTTCATTCATGTTTCTAAGGAAATGGGCTTATTTATCGGTATTTTTATTTATTTACTTCTCATTGGAATGAGTATAGAGGTGCTCCCCATCATTTCGATTACGGTAGTTTTCCCATTGTTTTTTGGTTTGATTTTAACAGAGCTTTGGAAAAAGCACCCCCAACCACTTTTAAACATTGCAGTATTGGTTCTTGGAATAATTTACGTGGTTATTCCATTTTATTTGAGCATTGATTTAAATATTCGAAACGGTCAATTTCTACCGAATGTTGCGGGTATGCTAATTTTAATTTGGACAAATGATACCATGGCATATTTCATTGGTAAAAAATGGGGTAAACGCAAGTTATTTGAGCGTATTTCGCCGAAGAAAACTTGGGAAGGCACACTTGGCGGAATTGTATTTACCTTATTTTTCGGCTTCATTATAGGTACATACATTAATCAAGGATTGACCTTATTTTGGGTTGTCTCGGCAGTTATAATTGGCCCGTGCGCCATCTTTGGGGATTTATTAGAATCGCTATTTAAACGAAGTTTAGAAATTAAAGACAGTGGAAATATTTTACCAGGTCACGGAGGCGTATTAGACCGCTTTGATGCTGCCTTATTTAGTATCCCATTCTTCTATTGTTGGTATATGCTCTATTTTTATTGGTAAATTTACCCTATGCGATTTCATAAAGAAGGATACGTCATTATGACAACAGCCGCGCTCATAACTGGTGTTATTGTAGCCGCGATATGGATATTATTAGGAAATTCGATGGGTTGGCTGAGTGCATTACTCTCTTTGGTTCCTTTGGTTTTCCTTTATCTTATTATACAATTCTTTCGAGTTCCAAACCGAACAATAGCCGGTAATTCAACTGAAGTTGTTTGTCCGGCTGATGGGAAAGTGGTTGTAATTGAACGGGTTTATGAACCTGAGTTTTTAAAAGAAGATTGTATACAGATATCTATTTTCATGTCGCCCTTGAATGTTCATGCGAACTATGTGCCGATCACTGGGAACGTAGTGTATACTAAATACCATGAAGGTTCATACTTGGTTGCATGGCACCCGAAAAGCTCTACGGAGAATGAACGTTCAACGATGGTAATCGAAACCTCTTCAAAAAAACGTGTATTGGTTCGCCAAATTGCCGGCGCTGTCGCACGAAGAATTTGTTTTTACGCAAGTCCTAATCACTTGTATGAAAAAGGTGATGAATTTGGCTTCATAAAGTTCGGCTCACGAGTGGACGTCTTTCTACCTTTAGATGCGCATATCAACGTAAGCCTGGGACAAAAGGTTAAAAATCGTGAAGATATACTTGCAACTCTGTAAATCTTAGTACATTTATAAAAAAAATAACCCATGAAAAAATTAGTTTTAGCTGTTGCGTTGGTTACCATGAGTGGAACGATCGCTTCAAAAGTATACGCTGCTCAAACTGGCGTTAAAATGGAACTTCGTGACGACGACAAGAAGAAAAAGAAAAAGAAGAAAGGAAGTTGTTCCGCAACGGAACAAAAGAAATGTTGTTCTGGAACAACACAGAAATCTGGATGTACAGATAAACATTAAATAAAAAAGGGGCTTAGGCCCCTTTTTTATTACTCAAAAATCTCATTGAATTCTTTACTGTACTTTTCGAGAATTACTTTGCGCTTCAACTTCAGTGTTGGTGTCAACTCATTCCCCTCAATTGAAAATAAATTTGGCAACAGTTTAATTTTCTTGAGTTGCTCCCAATTTCCAAGGTGAGCATTTACTTTTTCTATCTCCTCAAACATCCGTTTATTTAGGGTTGGGTCAGCGATAATTTCCTCATTGCTTAAGTTATCAAAAGATAGGTCGTGTCGTTTAGCCCAAGACCGTACAAATGCGTAATCTGGTACAATGAATGCTGCAGGAAATTTTTGGTTCTCTCCAATAACCATGGCTTGCTCGATAAAGCGAGATTCTTTTAGTGAATTTTCAATGGCTTGAGGCACAATGTATTTACCCCCAGATGTTTTAAAGATTTCCTTTTTACGATCGGTTATTTTAAGATATTTACCTTCGATGAACTCCCCTATATCCCCGGTTTTCAGCCACCCTTCCTCATTAAACACGTCTTTGGTAGCTTCCTCGTTGTTATAATATCCAATCATAACGTTGGGACCTTTTACCAAAATTTCGCCGTCTGATGCAATCATGACCTGGACATCATCGATTAACGCGCCAACGCTTCCAAAACGAATTCCGCGCTGAAATGAATTCACTGAAATTACAGGAGATGTTTCGGTCATTCCATACCCTTCTAAAATTGGAATACCCGCGGCTAAAAATATCCGAGACAACCTAGGTTGTAAGGCCGCACTCCCAGATGCGATAGCACGTACATTACCGCCCAAGGCTTCCTGCCATTTTGAAAAAATCAACTTTTTGGCGATGCCAAGTTTAAAATAATACCATGATCCTTTACCGGTTTGCTCATATTCTTCTGCCAGGCTAACCGCCCAAAAGAAAAGCTTCTTCTTTATACCCGTTAAGTCTTCCCCTTTTGCGATAATTTTATCGTAAACCTTCTCGATTAATCTAGGTACGGCACTAAAGACATCTGGTTTTACTTCGCGAATGTTATCACCAATGGTCTCCATAGATTCCGCGAAATAAATTGAAGCGCCAATGTACATATACAAATAATGAAGCATTCGCTCATAAATGTGACAAACCGGAAGAAATGATAATACCTTTGAATGTTGATCTGCTGGAATTGGCTCTTCACAGGCCAAAACATTAGAAAGTACATTTCCATGGGTTAACATAACGCCTTTCGGATTACCCGTTGTACCAGACGTATAAATTATAGTTACCATGTCCTCAGGTTTAACGGCATCCATACGTTCTTGAACCATCAATTCAGAGACTTCATGCTGCATTTCAAACAAGACATTCCAAGACTGCACATTTGGCAAGGAATCGAATGAAAACACTTCTTTCAATCTAGACAATTGAGGTTTCACCTCGTTGATTTTATCCGCAATCTCCTGATTCCCTACAAACATATATTCAGCTGCACAATCGTTAAGAATGTAAGCATAATCCTTTGCTGAAATGGTCGGGTATAAGGGTACTAGTATAGCACCCACCTGCTGCACTGCAATATCAAGAACATTCCATTCATATCGATTGCTAGAAGCCACTGCAATGCGATCACCTGCCACAACTCCCATGTGATACAATGCCTTAGAAAGGCGCATAGTTTGCTGTAAGAACTCCTGAGTAGAAAGCGATTGCCACTGGCCGTCAACTTTCGTATTAAACATGTTCGCTTGTGGAAAATTCTTTAATTGATGGCAAGGAACATCAAACAATCGATTTAACATAGCATTCGTATTTAGTAATCGGTTAATTGTTTTTTTTTAATCAATGGTTTAACCCATTCAATTTATCTAAAAGCTCATCGGATTTCTGATCAAAATCAGACACAATCGACTTAAAATCCGCCTTTGTTTTCCCGGTATTAATTCGGGACAATAATTCATTATAGGTAGAAATTACTTCCTCAATCAATCCTTCAGCTGCTTCAGCCTTATCGTCATTTACCTCTTGAATATATATGCACTCATCTATTACATCAATGATCATTGCATTGATTTGTTTCTTTAACATTCGTTTATTTGCCATAGTGTGTTTTTTCCAAATATATTCATTTTAATCATAACAAAGCGCCCAAAGTAAATCGCTACTTTTGCACTGTGATTCCAACTATTACCTTAAAGAAAGGGAAAGAAGCATCCCTATACAGAAAACATCCTTGGGTTTTTTCCGGAGCAATTGCCACTGACTGCGCTTCGCTCGAAGATGGTCAGTTAGTTACAGTTAACAGTTGGAACGGTAAATTCCTAGCGCTTGGGCACTTTCAACATGGTTCCATAGCAGTTCGAGTCATTTCATTTAGTGAGGTGGATCTCAATCAAGAATTTTGGAATACACGCATTGCAGACATGGTTGAGTTGCGTAAGAAATTAGGGCTATTATCTGAAACCAACTCCATTTTTCGAATCTGTCATGGTGAAGGAGATGAACTTCCCGGATTGGTAATCGATTATTATACCGGTGTTGCGGTAATCCAGTGCCATTCTATCGGAATGATTCAGCACCTTGATGAAATCACCGAGGCATTAAGGTTAAGCCTTGAGGAAGACTTGCTTGCCGTTTACCATAAATCAGCGGAAACCTTACCTAAACGACACGCCATAACGGACGGGTATTTATACGGCGAGGTTCCAACACCGCATTACGCCAAAGAAGATGGAATAACCTATGCTATAGATTGGATTAACGGTCAAAAAACTGGTTTTTTTATTGATCAACGGGATAACCGAACCATGGTAGGAAAATTGTCTCAAGGAAAAAAAGTACTCAATGCATTCTGTTATTCCGGTGGATTTAGTTTACAAGCGTTAAAAAACAATGCGAGCGTTGTGTATTCATTGGATAGCTCACAAAAAGCCATTGCTTTAGTAGAACAAAATGTTCAATTAAATGGCATGGAAGAACGTCACATATCCATAGCTGCAGATGCCATGGAATTCATGAAGGAACTCCCGGAAGAATTCGATATTATAATTCTTGACCCACCGGCTTTTGCAAAACACCTTGACAAAAAGCACAAAGCTGTTCAAGGATATAAGCGCTTAAATGCGCATGCTTTAAGACAAATCAAACCTGGAGGGATATTGATTACCTTTTCTTGTTCACAAGTAATCGACAAATCGCTTTTTAATCATACCATTATTTCTGCAGCGATAGAATCGAACAGAAAAGTTAAAATACTTTATCAATTGCATCAACCTGCAGACCATCCAATTGGTGCCTTTCATCCAGAAGGTGAATATTTAAAAGGTTTAGTTGTTTATGTCGAGTAATCTCTTACCCTTAACCTATAAGTCCATCCTCGGTGTAGCTTT
This sequence comes from Cryomorphaceae bacterium, assembly GCA_027485365.1. GTDB lineage: Bacteria > Bacteroidota > Bacteroidia > Flavobacteriales_D > Crocinitomicaceae > UBA952. The sequence continues at coordinate 8,993 of JAIXRD010000247.1, forward strand.
GCCGATGATGGTTTCTGGATTCATCCAATCCATCGTGCTCATTACAGATTCTGCATTCATCAGCAGGTATAGCATTGAAGGGTTTGATGCGGTAGGCAATGCAGGATTGGCATACATTACATTTTACATGATGCTTCTTGGAATGTCTGATGGCGCTCAAATCCTCATGGCGAGGAGAATTGGTGAGTCAAGAGCAGACCAACTGGGCAGAATTCTCAACGCAACATGGATTATACTGGGGATACTTGCAGTGATTTTCTTTATCGTGCTTACCTTCTTTATTCCCTCATGGATTAGCTCGTATTCACGGAATCAGGAGGTAGCTAGGCTGCAAGGTGAATTCATTCAACATCGGTCATTTGCCTTATTCTTTTGCATGACAACCTTAGGATTTCAGGCATTTTATCTGGCACGTGGAAAATCTTGGGTGGTATTAATTTCCGCCATAATAACTGCCAGCACGAACATACTGTTTGATTATCTGCTCATCTTTGGTATTGGGATATTTCCAGAAATGGGAGTGGCCGGTGCGGCGACCGCCTCGTCGATCGCAGATGGATTGGGAATGTTGTTTTTGGTGATATTTACCATAGGCTCAAAAGAAAACAAATCATACAACTTATTTGGAAGCATAAAAGGAGTTTGGTTTGAGCTCAAGGAATTAATGAGTATTGGAACTCCCCTATTGCTTCAGGGCTTCTCTGCCCTATTCACGTGGACCTTGTTTTTCACGTGGATTGAACAAATGGGAAAATATCAGCTTACCGTATCACAAAACATCCGCTCTATTTACTTTTTGGCCTTTGTTCCAATCTGGGGATTTGCTGGAACGACCAAAACGTATATTTCTCAATACATAGGAGCAGCAAAGCAACAAGAGCTACCACGAATACAACGACGCATACAGCTGCTTACACTCCTATTTATGTTGTTAACCTTTCATGGTGCAATTTTCTATCCGGAAACCTTGGTATCGATAATTAACCCGCACGAGCAATACCTCAAAGACAGCAGTGCTATTCTTCGACTGGTTGCTGGTTCTATCTTGTTATATGCGCTAGTATCCGTTTATTTCCAAACCATTCATGGAAGTGGAAATACCGTAGCATCAATGACCATCGAAATAATCTCTGTTGGGGTTTACACGCTGAGTGTTTATCTATTTATTAAAGTTTGGACCTTCGATATTTATCATGTTTGGACCGTTGAATATATCTATTTTGGCACCATGGGACTATTATCCTATTTGTATTTAAACTTATTTTCTTGGAACAATAAACGCATTTAAATGGGATTGAAGATTGTTTTTATGGGAACCCCCTTGTTTGCTAGTCATATGCTTGAGGGCTTAATTTCAACAACTCACAAGGTGGTGGCTGTAGTAACGGTGGCAGACAAACCTGCAGGAAGGGGACAGCAACTCAGGGAAAGTGCTGTTAAAGAAACGGCTAAAAAAGCTGGCATTCCAATCCTTCAACCGAGTTCGTTAAAGGATGAAGTATTTCTAGCGGACCTAAAAGCATTTGAGGCCGACGTATTTGTGGTTGTTGCATTCAGAATGTTACCTGAAGTCGTTTGGAAAATGCCGGCAAAGGGAACCATTAATCTTCACGCATCGTTACTACCGAATTATCGGGGAGCAGCACCTATTAATTGGGCCATTATAAACGGTGAAGCACAAACAGGCCTGACCACATTTTTTATCAATGAAGCCATTGACTGTGGCGCAATACTTAAGCAGCATCGAATAGATATCTTATCGGGCACTACCGCAGGTGAACTGCACGACCAAATGCTTGATCCCGGGGCAGATTTGATCCTTGAAACCCTCCATGCGATAGAAAACAACCTTGCCGAATCAATCCCGCAATCAGCCACTGATTCCATAAAAGAAGCGCCCAAACTCACCAAGCTAAATACTCGGGTTAATTTCAATGCCACAGGGTTAGAAATCACTAACCTAGTCAACGGGTTAAATCCATATCCAAGTGCCTATTGTTTGTTGCGCCACATTCCTACCCAACGCATAGTGAATTTTAAACTATTTAAGGGTGTATTTGTAGCCGATGAGCATCCAACGGAAGGACTGTCTTCTTCAAAAGACGGGATACTTATCCCCTGTAAAGATGGATACTTCTGTGTCCAAATGTTACAAGCAGAGGGTAAACGAAGCATGAATCATAAGGAATTCTTAGCAGGTAATGACATTACTCAGTTTGAAGTGTGCGAATGATCTTTTTTAGTCTTCGCGTGTTTTAAATTGAATTAATGCTATTTTTAACCCTGAATGTCAGATTTCAAATCAAATAGAAAAGAACTTGATGAAGAGTTAGAAAAATTCATGCGTTTGCTTGAAGAACTTCTTCCTCATTATCATGAATTACTCAAAAAAGAACCGCTGTCATCGGATGAATTGAAGCGATTGGGAGAAATTGAACATTACTTAATTGGGGTTAATGCAAAAATCCTTGAAATCAAAAAACGCTTAGAGCAAGATTTATTTGGGCAGTCATTAGATGTATATTACAAAACTAAAAAGGACGCTATTGCAGGTAATCCGCATGCGAAACTAAAATTGGAACGCATGAGGGATTCATTTGCCGAAGCGCTTCAAGGCGGTGAAATCTTCAATTTCAATTGATTAGTTTCCCAATTATTTGATTTATTGAGAATGATTAACTTTGCATATGGTGAATAAGGCACAACCGATGCGTATTGGTGTTATTGGCAGCGGAAGTTGGGCAACAGCTCTAGTTAAACTCTTTTCAAATAATCAAGCGCAAGTTAATTGGTGGGTTGGATCGGAGGAATCTATCGCACACATCCAAGCATACAAGCACAATCCCAGGTATCTGCAATCTGCAGAATTAGAAGTAACTAAATTAAGCTTAAGTGCTTCGTTACATGAGGTGATATCTTCAAGTGATTATTTAATCATCGCTGTTCCGGCTGCTTTTATTCATGGGGTTTTCAAAGAAATTGACCCTGCTCTTTTTCAAGGTAAAATAGTGATTTCAGCTGTCAAGGGCATCATACCGGAATTCAATGCAATTCCTGCGCGATACTTTCATAAAACGTTTGGTATACCCTATTCATGCATTGGTATTATTTGTGGACCTTGTCACGCCGAAGAAGTTGCCCTGGAACGACTATCTTATTTAACCGTTGGTTGTGATGATATTGAGGTTGCCGAAAACGTGGCGAATGCCTTGCGATGCAGGTATATTAAAGTGACCGTTAGTGAAGATTTGTTTGGGGCTGAAATTTCAGCAATTTTAAAAAATGTATATGCCATAGCCTCTGGCATTTGTGCTGGTATTGGCTACGGAGACAATTTCCAAGCAGTACTCGTTTCAAATGCCATTCAAGAAATTGAACGCTTTATTGATGTTGTAAATCCCGTGCATCGCGATGTGAAAAATAGCGCATATTTAGGCGATCTATTAGTGACGGCATATTCGAAGTTTTCAAGAAATAGGACCTTTGGTCTTATGATTGGCAAAGGATATTCCGTGAAGGCAGCTACCCTGGAAATCGGTATGATTGCTGAAGGATATTACGCCACGAAAAGCCTCATGGAAATGAACGAAAAGTTCAATGTACATTTACCAATTTTATCCGCAGTTTATCAAATCATTTATGCGAATCGATCGGCTAAAAAAACGATGCAGGAATTGGCAGAAAATCTTAGTTAGGTATGAAGGTATTTAAATTTGGAGGTGCCTCCGTTAAGGATGCGGAAGCCATTAGAAATGTTGGCTCTATTCTCTTACGTTTTGAGCATGAACCGGTCCTTGTAGTGGTATCTGCCATGGGTAAAACCACCAACAAACTTGAAGCATGTTTAAGCTATTTACTCGCTCAGGATCAGATAAATTATTACCATACTGTTGATGAATTACGCGATTTTCATGTGGATATAGCCGGTGAATTATTTCATGATAAGCACAGTAAAGTATTTAGTTTTATTGACGATTTATTCGAGCAGCTTAAAAATAAGTTCGAAAAACCCCTTGCGGAACAGCGATCATTTGAATATGACCAAGTAGTTTCCTTAGGCGAAATACTTTCATCCTTCATAATTAACGAGTATGTACTTGAACTTGGATTAAAATCCGAATGGTTAGATGCCCGAAGGTTAATTCGCACCGACAATCACTACCAGGAAGCCAATGTAAACTGGGAGAAAAGTGAAGCGCTCATTACCACACGCTTGGCATCGCAAATTCACAACACCAAAACCTACATCACGCAAGGATTTATTGGTCATACCGCCGAAGGATTTACTACCACACTCGGAAGGGAAGGCTCTGATTATTCAGCTGCGATATTCGCATTTTGCACCAATGCCTCGGAAGTAACCATTTGGAAGGATGTACCCGGGATGTTAAATGCGGATCCTAAATATTTCGAAAACACCCAATTGTTATCACAAATCTCCTACCGGGAAGCTATAGAATTGGCATATTTTGGCGCAAGCGTAATTCATCCAAAAACGATTAAACCGCTACAGAATAAAGGAATTCCTCTTTTTGTAAAAAGTTTTATTGCCCCTGAAGAACCTGGAACGACGATTCAATCGGAAGGAGGAAGAGACCACTTGATACCGTCATTTATCGTAAAGAAAAATCAAGTGTTGATTACCATTAGTTCGGCTGATTTTTCCTTCATTAATGAAGATGCATTGGCAAAAATCTTTGAGATCTTTTACAGCAATCGAATCAAGATAAACCTTATGCAAAATTCAGCCTTGAATTTTTCAGTCTTGGTTGATGGGGATAAAGTACATATGGAATCTTTGATCACGAACCTTAGTCCTACCTTTAAATGTAAATACAACGAAGGGGTTGAGTTGGTAACGATTCGACATTATAATCAATCCACGATTAATCAAATGATATCTGGTCGCGACGTATTACTAGAGCAACGTTCTCGTCAAACAGCCCGCTTCGTGATTCGGTAGGCAAATACCTTCTTTGTGGTATAAAAAATTGAAATAGTTGGGGTAATTTTGTACCATGTTACTCAATGAACTCAAGGTTGGCGACCAAGCAAATATCATCCGCATAGCGGATGACGTATTTCGCACCAAATTGCTTGAGATGGGAATTATGCCTGGAACCTTAGTAACCTTAGTGTTAAAAGCTCCATTCAATGGACCTATCGCTTTTTCCTATGAAAACACGATGCTATCCATTCGAAAAGAGGATGCGAACAATATATTCGTCGAAAAAATGATGAACCACGCATGAAAATTGCATTATTCGGCAACCCTAATACAGGTAAAAGCACCGTATTTAATCTACTTACCGGATTAAGACAAAAAATCGGGAATTTTGCCGGTGTAACTGTAGAAAAGAAAAGTGGTCTTGTATCTGTAAAGGGTATAGCGCATGAACTTATCGATGTACCCGGAGTGTATAGTGTTTATCCATCGAATAAAGAGGAAAAAGTGGTCTACGAACTACTCATGTCCTCCCCTATCAACGAAAAACCCGACCTTGGAATTGTAGTTGCTGATGCCTCAAATTTATCGCGAAGTTTATTTTTATTTAGTCAACTGATTGATTGTGGGTTACCCTTGGTACTGGTCATTAATATGAATGATATCGCCGAAAAGAAAGGTATCCATATCGACCTAAACTCCTTAAAACGCACCTTTAGCAATACCCCAATTGTCTTAATGAATGCGCGTGTTGGCTTAGGAAAGGACCGCTTATTAAACGCACTTAGTTCACAAATCGACGAACTTAAGACCGAGCAAACACAGGTAAGTAATACGCTGAAAGCGCTGAGTGATTTGTCAGGACAAGAACAAGAAGCACGACAAAGGCATGAGCATATCGGTGAAATCATCCAGGAATCTGTACGTACAGCGGAAAAAAGTCAACGTTCACATACCTTAGATCGTTGGCTAACCCACCCCATCTTTGGCTACCTAATCTTTGCGGCTATTCTTTTTGTGATTTTTCAATTTGTATTTTCATTTGCATCATATCCCATGGACGCTATTGAAACAGGGTTTGAGTGGCTAACCATAGGAATTAAAGGCCTGATGCCGGATGGCCCTTTGTCCGCATTGATTTGTGATGGAATTATTCCAGGAATTAGTGGCGTACTGGTATTTATACCACAAATTGGGATCTTGTTTTTCTTTATTGCCTTATTGGAAGATTCAGGGTACCTGGCCCGCGCCGTGTTCCTTATGGATCGCTTGGTTCGTCCCTTTGGATTAAATGGAAGAAGTGTTGTGCCGTTGCTCTCAAGCATGGCCTGCGCCATACCGGGCGTAATGGCCACACGGGGAATACCAAATTACAAAGAGCGAATAATCACCATATTTGTTGCCCCCTTAATGAGTTGCAGTGCCCGGATTCCTGTATTCACCTTACTCATCGGATTAGTTATTCCAAAAATGAAATTGTTAGGTTTTATAAACTTGCAAGGATTGGTATTACTTGGTTTATATGTGTTAGGCATTGTCTCTGCCTTGTTCATTTCATGGATTATGCACCTGATTCTGAAACAAGAAAAACGCTCCTATTATTTAATGGAAATCCCAGAATTCAAGCGTCCGTTATGGCGAAATATTTTTATTACTGTATTTGAAAAAATCAAGGTATTCACAACAGAAGCGGGTGGTATAATTCTAGCGATCTCAATCGTGCTTTGGGCTTTAGCCAGTTATGGCCCATCAGAACAACGAAGCGCAGCGATTCAATCCTTGAAAAAAACAAGCGAATATAAAACCAAAGATAAAGTTGAACGAGAAGGCTTAGTGAATGCGGTGCTTTTAGAGAACTCATACATCGGAATTGTAGGCAAAGGAATTGAACCGATCATAAAACCTATTGGATACGATTGGAAAATTGGTATCGCACTGATTACGTCATTTGCTGCTCGAGAAGTTTTTGTCGGTTCCTTATCAACCATATATGCAAATGGAGGAACAGGAAGCGAATTTCGTCTTTCAGAACGATTAAAAAAGCAAAAAAATCCGGATGGAACCATGGTGTTTTCATTGCGAACCGGAATTTCACTTATGGTGTTTTATGTTTATGCGATGCAATGCCTATCGACCTTGGCCATAGTAAAACGCGAAACAAACTCATGGAAATGGCCAGCGCTGCAACTCGTGTCGTTTGGATTTTTAGCATACCTTGGCGGATGGATTTGTTTCTCTTTACTTTAAAAGTATTAATATTGATAAATGATGCAAAACCTACTTGTTGGATTAATCATACTTAGTGCACTTGGATTTTTGGTAAATAAGTACTTTTTTACTTCCAAAAAATGTAGTTCTTGCTCCATAAATTCAAAACCAATACATGCGGATGATAAACGAATGTGAACTGTATAAATACAATAGTTGTTTTTACCTTATTAAAAACAATGACATCAACTATTTTGCCTCTGATTTTTTAGAAGAAGAATTAGATGATGATCATGTATGCTGGCTTAATATCCATGATTTATCAGACCAGGAATCGATTAGGCAACTGTGTACGAAATTACATATTGATAAATTAAGCATTGAAAACATATACATTCAGCAACGTCGGCCTAAAGTTGAGGAGTATACCAACTACATTTATTTCAGTGTGACTTTAACCGATCTAAATGATCGGAGTAGCGATATGTTTGGTGAAAATCAAATTACATTTTTTCTGGGTGATGAGTATTTAATCACCATGCAAAATGGATTAAAAGGTTACTTCGATAGCGTAAGGGACCGAATTGAATATTCAAAAGGAAAAATTAGAAGGCAGAAATCGGATTTCTTACTGTATCGTTGCATGGAAGCCATCTTAGATAACTATTATCGAATTATTGATGACGTGTCTGAAAATTCAGCGAAAATTGAACATCGCTTGCATCTCCATGAAGACAAAGCCATTTTACATGACATTGAAACGCAGAAACGTAAGTTAATCCAATTAAGAACCATCTCCCGACCAATTCGGGACATAACAGAACAACTTTACAGCAGCGAAACCAAGTTAATTCATGAAGAAAATATGCGGTATTTTAAAACACTGAACAGTAATTGCAACAATTTAATCACCGAGATCGATAGTCAAATTCAAATCCTAGATGGATTAGCTAATTTTTATTATGCTGCCCAAGGACAACGCATGAACGAAATCATGAAAGTATTAACGATTGTGAGTGCTATTTTTATTCCGCTTACATTCATTGCAGGTGTTTATGGAATGAATTTCGAGAACATGCCTGAGTTAAAAAGGAAAAACGCCTATTTTGTTGTAGTTGGGATTATGTTAATACTTGGTGTTATTTTATTTATTTATTTCATTAAAAAAGGGTGGTTAAAAAAGAGTGATTACCACATCGATAAGTAATGAATACAGAAGAGAATACCTATGTTCTCCAACGTTTCCGGGAGATATTAACGCCTAACAAAGTAGCACTTTTTAACAACATCTCTGAGCAACGTACCCGACACATCAGTATTGTTTTAGAAGATATCTTTCAAGAACATAATGCTTCTGCCGTTATTCGAAGCTGTGATTGTTTTGGTATTCAAGATTTATACGCGATTGAGGATAAGAACAAATATGTATTGCAGCGGAATATTGCCAAGGGCTCGGGAAGATGGATCGATCTGCATCGATTTACTAATAAGGAAACAGCGTCCTTGGATTGTTTAAATCACCTAAGAGAAAAAGGCTATAAACTCGTTGCAACTTCCCCGCACGCACATGCTTATACGCCAGAATCCCTTCCGATAGAAGAGCCAATAGCCTTGATATTCGGTACGGAACGACGAGGATTAACCGAATCCATATTAGCCAATGCTGATTATCATCTTGCGATACCAATGTATGGATTCACAGAGAGTTTCAACTTATCCGTATCCGTTGCAATCATTTTACAGACACTACGAAACCGCCTTGAAAACGCTGAATTTCCTTGGAAACTTAGTATTGAAGAACAACACGCCCTGCAAATAATTTGGAGTACACGCATTCTAAATGGCGGGGAGGCTCTTGAAAAGCAATTTAGAACCGCTCATTTAGAAAAAGAATTTTAACTTTGTATCGATAACTGAACTACAACACATAGAACATGGGAAAAGGAGATAAAAAAACGGCAAAAGGAAAGCGAGTAATTGGTTCATATGGAAACACTCGTAAAAGAAAGTCAAGTACGACGGCTGCTGTTGTTACTAAAGAGAAAGCAGAAAAGCCAGCAGCGGAAAAGAAACCTGCAGCAAAAAAAGCAAGTGCAACGAAGAAAACAACCACAAAGAAAGCTACAAGCGAAACTAAATAAGCTGTCTAACGACGGCTTTTTTTTATTCATAAAATTCCATTAATCATGAAACATAATTTTGGCGCAGGTCCCTGCATATTACCTCAAGATGTATTTAAAGAGGCCGCAGAAGCGGTACTTGATTTTAACGGCTTATCCATTCTCGAAGTATCTCATAGGCACAAAGATTTTGTGGCTGTGATGGATGAAGCAATGGAGCTTACCAAAAAAGCTTTGAATATACCCGAGGGGTACTCCGTTGCCTTTCTACAAGGAGGTGCAACCTTAGGATTTACAATCGCCGCGTTGAACATGATGCGCGACAACAAACGAGCGGGATATATGAATACGGGTACTTGGGCTTCTGGTGCAATCAAAGAAGCCAAAAAAGTGGGCGTATCCGTAGATGTTTTCGCAAGTTCTGAAGACCGTAACTTCACGTATATTCCAAAAGATTATACAATTCCGACCGATGTAGACTACATTCACTTTACGTCGAACAATACCATTTACGGAACCCAGTTTCATGAGTTTCCAAAAACAACACTTCCGCTAGTTTGCGATATGTCTTCTGATATATTTTCCAAAGAAATCAATGTGGCAGATTTTGATTTGATTTATGCAGGCGCACAGAAGAACCTTGGTCCAGCCGGTGCGACCTTGTATATCGTAAAAGATGAAATTCTAGGTAAATCTACGGCTCCGTTCATGCCTACTTATTTAGATTTAAAACAACAAATCGATAAGGAATCCATGCTGAATACACCACCGGTGTTTTCAGTGTATGTTGCCATGCTCAACCTACGTAACCTTATTGCGCATGGAGGAGTTAAGGACATGGAGGCTCGAAATAATGCCAAATCAGCGTTGTTGTATGCTGAAATCGACCGAAATTCACAATTCAGAGGAGCTGTTGAACGTGAAGACCGATCACACATGAATATTACCTTTTTACTCGAAGATGAGACTCGTGCTTCTATTTTTGACGCGATGTGGAAAGAAGCCGGAATCGTTGGCCTGCCTGGACATCGCTCTGTAGGTGGTTATCGCGCTTCGATGTATAACGCCTTACCTATTGAAAGTGTACAGGTTTTGGTAGATGTTATGAAAGAATTTGAACGAAAAGCATAAGTCATGAAAATACTTGCAAACGACGGAATTTCCCCTGCTGGCCAACAAGCACTTGAAAACGCAGGATATACAGTCATTACCACGAAAGTAGCACAAGATGAAATTCCAAACTACCTCAACACCGAAGGAGTAGAAATCCTGTTGGTGCGTAGTGCAACCACAGCTAGAGCTGCGTTAATTGACGCATGCCCGAACCTAAAATTAATCGGAAGAGGTGGTGTTGGAATGGACAACATCGATGTAAGTTATGCCCGAGAAAAAGGAATCACAGTGATCAATACCCCTGCATCTTCTTCTCAATCTGTGGCAGAATTAGTAATGGGTCATTTATTTGCAATTTCTCGCTTTCTACATGATAGCTTCAAACACATGGAGAACGGTGATTTTTCTACCTTAAAAAAGAACTACGGAAAAGGGGTAGAATTACGAGGGAAAACCATTGGAATTCTTGGGTTTGGTCGAATTGGGCAAAGTTTAGCGTCGTATGCCCTTGGTGCTGGAATGAATGTAGTTCCAATTACGCACACTGAAAAAGAATACGAAATTCCGGTATTAATCGGAAATGGAACTCAGGTAATGGTTAAACTACAAAGTGCAACGATGTGCAATGAAACGCTTGGATTACTTGACTATTTATCGATTCATGTTCCTAAACAAGCCAATGGATCTGCAGTTATTGGATCTTCGGAATTCAGTGCCATGAAACGCGGTATTCGATTGGTTAACGCAGCTCGAGGCGGGGTAATTGATGAGCAAGCCTTATTGGATGCCTTAGCGAATGGAACCGTAGCGGCAGCGGCTTTAGACGTGTTTAACAACGAACCAAATCCGGACCAACGACTAATAAGCCATCCAAATATTGCCTGTACGCCACACATTGGTGCAGCAACCAACGAAGCGCAAGATCGAATCGGTGAAGAATTAGCCGAACTGATTATTGGTCAATTCGGCCGCTTCTAAAAAATTATTACGCTTGAATTTCGATCCCGATGATTTCGTCGCCTTGACGAATATCATCTAATACGTCCAAGCCTTCAGTTACTTTACCAAAGCACGTATGATTTCTATCTAAATGTGCCGTATTATTTCTTGAATGACATACAAAAAACTGCGATCCACCGGTGTTTCTTCCGGCATGCGCCATAGATAATACACCACGGTCATGAAATTGAAGTTCCCCGTCTAATTCACAATCGATTTGGTAACCTGGTCCACCGGTACCTGGCATTCCGGATGCACCCGGACGAGAATTTGGACAACCTCCTTGAATTACAAAATCAGGAATCACTCGATGCCATGTTAGGTTATTATAATATCCCTCTTCTGCCAACTTTTTAAAATTAGCTACCGTATTTGGTGCGTCAGTATCGTAAAGATCCGCCACCATGTTTCCTTTTGATGTTTTAATAATCGCTTTCATTGAATAAATTTTTGACAAAAATACATCGGAATGCTGTTGAAAACTCCGTTAATAAGATAAAACATAGAAAAAAAATAATCGGGAAAGCTTAGCTATTTTTGTAGGCAACCTCAAATACTCAGTTAAACGATGTTTTCCAGTATTTTAAAGAAAAAGTTAAGCGAAGATCAAGTTTCGAATATTTTCATCAACGGAATATTTGATGTGATTGACCGCGGATTTGAGTTGGTTGCAGGAGCAATTAACGAAGATCCATGTTTTATCAGCTCACCTTCTATCGATACGAAGAACGTAAATGAATTCGCCCTGATCGTAATAGCAGGGAACATCATTGAAATGGAACGTATATTCGACGGTCAATCCGGAACGAGAGTAATCAATTTAGTATACGACAAGCTAGCAAACGTTTATAAAATGGAAGAGCTAGAAATGCGTCAATTAATCCAAGATTATAAGTCGTACATGAAGCGCGTTAACATTCCATCAAAAACCACCCTTTATGCGATGTCGAAGGCGGTATTTCATAAATATGGGCTAAATGAATATCAGGACGATTACTTTAAGCGCATGAATACGCCAAATCCAGTATTCCTAAAACGCATCGACGAGTTAATTGCCCCCTTCCTATGGAACTGGGAGGCCTTCTTTAAAAAGTATCGAATCTAAGGCTGTATTACTCCTTTGGATTTTCTTGCATCAATCGGTTCAACCATCGCGCTACAAGAATGATTACAACCCCTGTAATTAAGGCGTAAATACTCAGTTGTAAATATCCATTGGTATATCCATCTAAGCGAACGCTCAATGGAGCCTTTTCATCCGGACTCGACATACCCGCACCAAGAATTCCAGCAACATATTGTCCGTAAGCGGAGGCCAAAAACCACATCCCCATCATAATTCCCCATAAGTGCTTAGGAGATAATTTGGTCATTAATGATAATCCAATAGGCGATAAGAAAAGTTCACCAATAGAAATTACTAAATAGGCTAGCGTGAAAAGCCCTAAGGAAGCCAAGCCGTCACTATCAAGCCAAAAGCGCATCGCATAAAACAAATAAAATGAAAGGCTAAGGAAGAGAAAGGCAAGACCAAATTTCGCGAAGTAATTGGGTTCTAACTTTCGTTTGTTCAACCACACCCACAATAAGCCGATGAGTGCACTAAAACAAATTACAAAAAACGAATTGGCTGAATTATTCACTACGTTTGAATCTATTTCAATACCCAGCATTTTACTGGAAACTAAATCGCGTGCAAACAAGCTCAAGGAACCGCCACTTTGCTCAAAAAACGACCAAAATATAATGGATAATAAAATGAAGATAATCGCAGCCACCATTTTCTTGATTTGCGCTTTATCTAATTTTGTCATCTCATAAATGATATAAATCAAGGTAACTGGTCCAATGATATACATGAATAAGTCGGTATACTCTGTTTTTCGAATCATGATATAAATCAGTGGCAAAACAGCGAGTGTTCCCGCGTATACAAACCATCGATTTCTGCGATCTTTAGCGGGTGATTCTGTAGTAGGAGAAATACCAATCGGTCCTAAGAGCTTTCTCGTTAGTATAAAATTCAATAAGCCTAAAGCCATAAAAACACCAGACAATAAAAAGGCAATATTCCAGCTGTAGGTTTTCCCTACATATACACAAAGCCCCCCACCCAATAATGCGCCGATATTGATACCGGCATAAAACAGGCTAAAACCTGCATCTCTTCGCGGATCTCCTTCACGATACAACTCCCCTACCATCGTTGAAATGTTCGGCTTGAAGAATCCAGTTCCTACAATGATGAGACAAATGCCGTAAAAGAAGAAGTGCTTGGCATCTAATCCCATAACTATACTACCCAACACCATCAAAATACCGCCCCATAGGAGCGAACGTTGAAACCCTAATATTTTATCAGCAAACAATCCTCCAACAAAGGTAAATGCATAGACAAATGCTTGAATCGCTCCATATTTTAAGTTGGCCGCATCATCTTGAATTAATAAGATATCGGTCATGAAAATGACTAACATTCCTCGGTTGCCATAAAAGCAGAAGCGCTCCCACATTTCGGTAAAAAATAAATACCAAATCTGTTTTGGGAATTTCCCTTTGAAGTCTTGAATTTCGGATAAACTAAGCATGATAATTAGATTAATGAAAAAAGGCTCCGAAGAGCCTTTAATGGGTTATAAAACGTTGTTTTCTTTCATTACACGGTTTAGCCAACGTAACATCAAGAACAGTAACAACGCTGCGCCTAACACCAAGGCAAAATTCAAATAAAAGAAATTCTGTTTGCTGTTTGCATCAAATCCTTCCCAAAGACTGGAAAGCATTCCAGACATCTTGTTTCCAACGGAAATAGCTAGGAAATATCCGCCCATCATTAATGCTGTGATACGGGGAGGACTTAATTTAGACACTAAAGACAATCCCATTGGAGATAAACAAAGTTCACCAATGGTGATTACACCATAAGAAGCCAGCAACCACATTGAACCTGCTTTAGCATCCAAGCCATTCGTAGCAAAAACAGCACCTACCATTACAAGTGCAGATAAGGCTGTAATAACCAATCCGATGGCAATTTTAGCTGGGGTACTTGGTTCTTTTTTCTTTCTTCGGAAAAAGCCCCAAATTCCAACCATCACTGGGGTTAACACAACCACCCAAAATGGATTAATGGACTGATAAAGCTCTGTAGAGTACAACTTTAAATTAGGCGCTTCTGCATTTGATTTATGAATAAGCTCATTCTTTTGCAAATACTCATAAACATGCTGCGCAGAATTGAGTGCTATGAGTTCCCCTTTCAACTCCTTTATCTCTAAAGTATCTTTAGTCTTAGTCAAGGCCGACTCTGTTTCTTTAATTTGCTTTGCGGTTGCAGCCGCAAGAACAGCGATAGATTTCTTCTCGCTGAGCACACTTGGAAGTTGTTGACCTGGGGTTTCAGCCAAACCAATAAGCAATAGTTTATCTGATTTTTCTAAGGTAGAGTCGCTCTCAATACTCGCCGCGATAGAGGCATCCACTTTATTTGCTTGTAGCGCCGGAACATCCGATTTCGAAAGATTCGTGAAGTATTTATATGATTTGTCGATGCGCTCAATTTTTTCCGCACACAATTTTAAATTTTTAAAATCTTGCTTTGTTTCTTTAGGAAGCGCATTCTGAGTAACATTCAAAAAGCTCATGGATGCATCATAGGTAGCTTTATCCTTAATTAAAGGGCTATTTTCAACCAACTGTGCCATACCTGCTGCATCCGCAGCACCAGTAATTCCTGGAGCCATTGTACGGTCCGTATAATCTTCAGCCCAAATGGTTAGGGCATCTCCATTTTGATGGAAAATTGCAAAGAATAAAATAACACAGGTAAACACGGCCAATAAGGCTTTAATCGCTCGACTTTCTTTCGCCTCAGACTTAAATGCCAGATAAATAAAGAATCCAATAACAGGGAGACACCCAATAATAAAGGCATCGTTAGTATCCGTTCCCAATAAATTCCCAGGAATCAAATATCCAATGATTCCAAAAACGAACATCGGAAGTACGGTTAATCCGAGGATTTTTAATGTTGACATGTCCCCTTCTTGTAAAGGTTTTACCACATCGTAGCTTTTAATGTGTTTGTTACCAATCGAGAAAACAACAACCCCTATAAGCATTCCAACTCCCGCAGCAGCAAAGGCATGACCCCATCCGTAGTTAATCCGCATGAAGGCTGCAACGAAATTACAAACGAAAGCACCGATGTTGATCCCCATGTAGAAAATATTAAATCCAGCATCTTTCTTATCTTTTAAGGATTCCTCACTGTATAGATTACCTACCAAGGTAGAGATGTTCGGCTTGAAGAACCCATTACCAAGAATTATTAAGAGTAAAGCGATATAAAAACTTGGAATGGTGTGCATCGCTAACATAAAATATCCAGCGGCCATCATTAATCCTCCAAGTATGATTGATCTTCTGTACCCTAATAAACGATCGGCTAACAACCCTCCAATGAACGGTGTTAGGTAAACCAACCCGAGGTAGGTACCATAAATATCCGACTTCAATTGACCATCGAAGCCCATTCCTCCATTATTCCAACCATCAAGCATGTAAAGCGAAAAAATTCCGAGCATCAGATAGTACCCAAAGCGCTCCCACATCTCGGTTCCAAACATATACCACAAACCTTTCGGGTGACCGAAAAGCATTTGAATTTCATTCTTATTGTCAGCGTTACTCATAGCTTAATTTTAAAGATTATTTCTGCCGAATATACAAAAAATCATGTGACTACGCGATTTTTCTTAATTCCCACTTAATTTTGAATTTAAATGAACTATTACAACGCGCACACCCACAGAATCCCTGATAATCACATTGGAATTTACCAAAGTGACGCTGAATACACCGCGAGCTGGTTCTCTGTTGGTGTGCATCCTTGGCAAGCAGATGTTCAGACGCTCAGCGAAATAATTCCTGCTTTACACCATAACAACTGCCGTGCGCTTGGCGAAGTTGGACTGGATCGCCTCAAAGGACCTTCCATGGAAATCCAACACGCGATGCTCTTAGCCCAACTCAACCTTGCAAATGAACTGCAAAAACCAGTTATCTTTCATCTTGTCCGCGCATGGGACGAATTTTATTCATTAATTAAATCGCGGCAACATACGCCTTGGATTATTCATGGATTTAATGCACCCAAACAATTTCCACGCTTTGTACAAACCAAGGTTTTCTTTAGTCTCGGTCCTGCCAGCCTGCAAAACCCACACATGCAATCAATCCTGAGTAAAATCCCATTGAATCGGATCTTATTTGAGACCGATGACACCGAAACAGATATTTATCAAGTCTACCGCGACTATTCCCAAGCCACCTCCTCTCCACTTGAGGAGGTTAATGCTCAAATTGAACAGAATTTTTTGGCTATTTTTGGGGCATGAGTCATTGGTTAGAACGTTCTGAACTCTTGGTGGGATCAGACACCCTTAATAAACTGGCAAACGCTCACGTCATGATCGTTGGCTTAGGTGGAATCGGATCTTTTGCGGGAGAATTTATTGCCCGAGCTGGAATAGGAACATTAACCCTAATCGACGGGG
>JAIXRD010000094.1 GCA_027485365.1 Cryomorphaceae bacterium
CTGCTTTCGGCATGGCACACAATGATGCAGATGTTGTATTGGATATTGAATACCCAGAAACATCAAACCGGGTATCTGTTCTATTGAGAGCAATGTTTGGAATTTGGTATGTGTTAATTCCACATGCATTTCTTTTGTTCTTTTTACAAATTGGGGTAATGTTCGTTAGAATGATTGCATTTTGGGTTGTTTTGTTCACAGGTAAATATCCGGTAGGAATGCATAACTATATGGTTGGTGTATTGCGTTGGAATATCCGCGTAAATGCATTCATGTCTTATTTAACGGATACCTATCCTCCATTTTCTCGTTCAGGAGATGAAGCAACATTTACAAGTACAAGTTCACCGGACTTATTGGACTAAATATCAATTAAGCCTTTGAAAATGCCCTTCGGGGCATTTTTTTTTGAAAATATTTTTTACTCGTGCGAATCGGCTGTCGAAAATTCAGTGATTCTCTTGTGATTCAATAATAAATCTTTACCTTTGCATCGTCTTACAAAAAGTTTGTAGGCTACATAAAAATTATTTTAATCAATATTGGCATGTATTTAGATTCAACCAAGAAAAAAGAAATTTTCAGTAAATTCGGGGGTTCCGAAACAAATACTGGATCTGTGGAAGGACAAATTGCTTTGTTTTCTTTCCGAATTAGTCACTTAACAGAACACTTAAAGAAAAATCGTAAAGATTTCGGTACGCAACGTGCACTACAGTTGTTAGTTGGTAAGCGTAGAAGTCTTTTAGATTATCTTAAGCGAAATGATATTGAAAAATACCGTGCGTTAATTAAGGAGTTAGGTCTTCGTCGTTAATCACAGGGATTTAAATTTTATTGGAGAGGGGACGTTCGGCTATGTCGAGGTTCCCTTTTTTTCTTTAAAAGACAATAGGACAGTAGGACATTGAGACATTTAGAGGTTGTAATGTAGAAAAATAGTTAATCAATTGATAAAGAAGCATAATTTTAAACAATTGTTAGTTTGGCAGGAATCTATGGATTTGGTCAAACATGTTTATCGGTTAACCGCTGCATTGCCTGAAAAGGAACGTTTCACACTGGTAAGCCAAATGAATCGAGCTGTTATTTCTATTCCTTCTAATATTGCAGAAGGATCAGGAAGAACAACCGAACGTGAATTTATTAGATACTTGGAAATAGCTATTTCATCTAGTTATGAATTAGAAACCCAATTACTACTAATAAAAGAATTATATGCCAGTGATGTTGACGAGGTGTTATTGAAACTTGATCAAATCCAACTTAAAATTCGTGCATTGCGAAAGAAACTTTTATCTGATGAATCAAATCGAGTTAAATTATAATTTCACAATGTCCAAAAGTCTAAAAGTCTAAAAATCCAAATGTCCAAAAATCCTAAAGTCCAAATGTCTAAAAGTCCAAATAAGTAAATAAATAATCATGAATATAGGTTTAAAAAAATCCATCAATACGGGTGGAAAAGAAATCAGTGTAGAAACTGGTAAATTAGCAAAACAAGCAGATGGTTCTGTTGTTGTTCGCATGGGAGACACCATGCTTTTAGCCACAGTGGTTGCGGCTCCTGAAGCTAAAGAAGGGGTGGATTTCCTTCCGCTCACTGTAGATTATCGTGAAAAATATGCTGCTGCGGGTAGATTCCCAGGTGGGTTCTTTCGTCGCGAAGCGCGTCCATCGGAAAGTGAAATTTTAGTAATGCGTCTAGTAGACCGTGCTTTACGACCACTTTTCCCAGATGATTATCATGCAGAAGTACAATTAATGATTCAGTTGTTATCATACGACGGTCAAAATAATCCGGATGCATTGTGCGGGTTTGCTGCATCAGCGGCAATTGCAGTTTCTAACATTCCGTTTAACGGACCAATGTCGGAAGTTCGTGTTGCACGAGTGAATGGTGAGTACATCATCAACCCTACCAAAGACGAAATGCAAGGTGCTGATATGGATGTCATGATTGCAGGTACTGAAAAAGACATCAACATGCTCGAAGGCGAGATGAAAGAAGTATCCGAAGAAGATTTAGTAGAAGTAATAAAAATTGCTCATGCTGCCATTAAGGAGCAATGTGCTTTTCAAGTTGCTTTAGGTGCTGAAATCGCAAGTGCTCATCCAAAGCGTGTTTATTCTCATGAAGTTCATAACGACGATGTAAAAGCGCGCGTATATGAATTAGGAATGGAAAAATGTAAGGATGTTGCACGTATGGGCTTGGCGAATAAAGCAAAACGTACTGAATTATTCGATGCGATCAAAGCAGAGATTAAAGCATCTTACACGGAAGAAGAGTTAGCAGAAATAGGAAAATTCATCGGGGTTTATTTTTCTGAAGTGAAAAAGAAAGCCGTTCGTTGGGTGATGCTTAACGAGCGCAAACGATTAGATGGACGAGGATTCGATGAAATTCGTCCGATTTGGTCTGAAATTGATTACTTACCAAACGTTCACGGTTCTGCCGTATTTACCCGAGGGGAGACACAATCACTTACAACACTTACCTTAGGTGGTAAAATGGACGAGCAGTTAATTGATGGTGCTACCTTCCGTGGTACTGAGAAATTCATGCTTCATTATAATTTCCCTCCATTCTCAACCGGTGAAGCAAAACCACTTCGTGGAACTTCTCGTCGAGAAATTGGTCATGGAAACCTTGCACTTCGTGCATTGAA
>JAIXRD010000168.1 GCA_027485365.1 Cryomorphaceae bacterium
TCATGAGACCGAAAATATAGCTGTTAAAATTCATGATTTAACCCCTTCTATTGCAACAAACTCCGAAGGTGAATCTCAGTTAGATAAGCTCCAAGGAACCGACGAGAAGTACCTCATTAGCACACCTGATAACGCCTCAACCGTGGTTACTTTCGATAACATTCCTTTGCCCAACCAAGGTAAACGCAGTTTATTTTTAGAGGCCAATGGGTATTATTTGATTCAAAAACAATATACAGGTAAACCGAACTATAAACGACTTTCTAAGTTTAAAAAACCGGGAGAATTGTCTAGATTTTCAAAAGAAAAGTATACCGACCTTCAAAAACAGATATCTTTCCAGTAGGATGGGGATTCGATATCAGCCTGAACCCGATTTGTTTTACAAAACCGTTACTGAACGGGTTGATGCTTTTTTTAAGATTAATCATCTTTCACGGCAAGCAAACGTCTGGTTTTATCTAAAGTCTGCGCTCTTAATTTCAAGCTATGCGCTTTGTTATTATGCCATTTACAGCTGTTCAAAAGCCAGTTTTGCTATCCTCGCGATGAGTTGTATGGGGCCTTTAGCTATATTAATCGGAATTAATGTGGCACATGATGCCGCTCACAATGCCATATCTTCTAAACAATGGATTAATCGTAGTTTCCTTTATCTCTTCGATGCCTTAGGAGCAAACTCATACATGTGGAAGAACCGACATGTGTTTTCGCACCATTCCTTTCCAAATATTTTGAACGAGGACGCTGATTTAAAACAACATCCCTTAGTTCGTATATTCCCAACAGATGTACTGCGTAAAATCCACAAATATCAATTTATTTACGCCCCCTTTCTCTATTTACTTTATACCTTAAACTGGTTGTACTTTCGAGATTTTCAGGACTTTAATGCACAGAAAATTGGTTCCTTAGAAAACCAACGACATAAAACCATAGAATGGATTAAACTCTTTTTGTTCAAAGCCATTTACATTACCGTAATCATCATTTTACCCGCATGGTATTCCCCACTCAGTTTACCCGCCTTTATTCTTGGTTTTTTTTGTATGAATTTTGCTGCAAGCATTACGATTACACTTGCACTTATCCCGTCACACGTCGCTGAATACTCCCGATTTCCGTTACCGGATAAAAATGGCTTAATGCCCTATTCATGGTCACATCATCAGGTACTCACCGTAATTGACTTTGCCACGAAAAATCCCTTTTTAAATTTCCTTTTTGGTGGATTTAATCACCATGTAACCCACCATTTATTTCCTTCCATTTGTCACATTCATTATCCTAAACTCACACCGATCATTGCTCAAACCTGTCAACAGTTTGGCTTAGATTACCAACATGAATCTAGCTTTTTGAATGCATATTTTGCTCATTATCGCCTGTTAAAAAACAACGGAACACCGGTTTCATTAAGTGATTTATAATGTTTTACATCCTTTTCGTCCCACTTACTGCCATCACTTGGATACTGTTTTTCGAGTATTTACCCCGGTTGTTTGGACCTCAAATGAAGCGCTTAATAATCCCCGGAAGACAAAGCACAAAGACTTCAAAAAAGGAATATTTACTAAGCGCCATGAACCTGCTCGTGTTTACTGGTTTTGGGGCTTTATTGGATTTCTTAAAATCAGCGGAGCTTACTAAATTCTACTTCGAAATTGAATTTACATGGACTAGCCTGCTTTATTTACCTGCCAGTTTATTTCTTTCCCTTTTTATTCATGACCTCTTTTTTTACCTCTCGCACCGCTTCCTACACACAGCGTTTATGCACAAATACATACACGTACATCACCATCAATCGCATACTATAAATGCCTGGGCCACCTTCTCCTTTCATCCCATCGAAGGGTGTATTCAAATTTCTATTGTATGCTGGCTTCCACTGCTTCTTCCAATCCATCCTGTAATTCATGGAATATTTACAGTTTTTATGCTTTTCATGTCTGTTTATGGACATTCAGGATATGAACTACGCGCCAAAAAAGCACCCATATTCAATGCCTTTAACACCTCGTTTCACCATGCTCAACATCACCAATACGGAAATTATAATTTTGGGATATACTTAAATTTTTGGGACCGCTTATTTAAGTCTAATCATGCGACATATGAAGATGGGTACAAGCATCTGCGAGAGCACATCAACGGTTCCAAGGGCGTCGAATAAAATAAATAATAAGCCCTTTTGAGTCCTGGTATTCATGATACACTTCAAAGCCATATCGAAGATACATGGCTAAGGTCCGTTTTGAAATTGTTTCTGCAATAATGTCCAATTGGTATGCCCTGGAGCGCTGAAATACAAACTCCTTTATTTCTATGATTGTTTCCAAGCCAAAGGACTGATCTTCTACGGCAAGCATCCAAAAATAAAAGGCGGGTGCTTTTGATCGGTAACTTTTAAGTATTCGCTCCCGCTTTAACATCGGTATTGCCCTTAACCAACCTACACTGTATTGTCCTAAATAAGCATATAAACGCAATGCATCCATTTTGGCAAGTTTATGCTCTGAATTGAACATCAATGCTACCCCTTTTCTATTTGTCGTGATAAAAGCACCTTGTTTTTTACGAGCCACACGAACACAAAAGGTACACAAATGAAAAATTCTAGATTTAATTCTATGATCCTCCTTCACAAAAGCACGCACTCCTGGATTCGTTTCAAAAGATGCTGCTAAAATGCGAATGGCAGTTTCTTCAGTCGTGTAGTCAAGTGGTAACATCACTAAGCAGCTGCCTCACACAAGGATTCCTCAACCCTTTCTTTCGGTAGCGGAAGTTTGCAAAAAGGACATGGATAAAGTTGCCCGTCAAAATCTAAAAAAATGTAGGAGCGTCCACCACCACAAGTCATTTGTTTTCGATAACCCGCTGGGAACAAAACAGTAGGATAGGTAACATGGGCTTTCTCAAAATTATAGCGTTCACTCAAATTCCAAAGGTGGTCGAGCTGCTTGGCATTCAAGGCTATGTCTTTATCCTGGTAATTCCCTACGGCACGTGGTTCAAGGATATTTACGATCGGAACTCCTTTATTTTTTGCCCATTCGATAATTCGTTCAACCCCGTATTCATCAACAAGTTCTCTTGTCGGGCAAACATTTAAAGCGACTAAAATCCCCACTTCAAGGCAATGACTAACACTCTGATCAACCCATTCAAATGAATTCGTATTCCCTCTAAATGCATTGTGTTCATTCGGATCAAAATGATCTAAACTTATTGCCATCCCATTCAATCCAGCATCTTTCAAGCGCTTGGCACGATCCAAGGTTAGTCCATATCCTGAGGTATACACCCATTGGTCACACCGATTTTGATAACGCTCAAGTAAGGAAATTAAATCGTCAAAACGACTTAAGGGTTCTCCACCTGAAAAAACCAATTGTCCCACGCCCTGCTCAACAAATGGGTCAATTTTATGATAATAATCTGTTAAGGAAAGTACATCTTTTTGATAGAGTGTTGCAGCCTCGCTGCAATGCGCACACGCTAGGGGACAACGTTTGGTTATTGCAACAATCAGACGACGCAAAGCGCGGTTATCGGCTTGTGTGACTTGAATTTCAATTAAATGACGTTTAAAAAACGCATTAAAACCTGGTGAAGGCCATGCAGGATTAAACATATCCCATGCATATTTACCCTCAATTTTAAAGGCACGAACTAAGGTTTTTCCGCCCATCATACGCTTAAAATTCTTAAGGAGTTTGACCAGTACAATGAATGATTTAAATGGGTTTTTGTATAAGCGTGTTCCAATCCACCATATATTAATCAACATTAAGAGTCTAATCGTATGGTACTCAACCCCAACAACTCGTTTAATCATATTAATTCAGTAGTTAGAAATAAATGTACTCGTAAAAATAGAAAATCTAAGCGTTATTGTAACCAATTAAAATGCTGTTCGGCTATTTCAGTTTTATGAGCCATGATATACGTCCTAAACGCCTCGGCTACTGGACCATGACGCTTGCCTTTTAAGGAAATAAGTTGCCACGCCGTATGAACAGGCAAGCCTTTAATATTCAATATTTTGAGCTCTCCCGCTTCCATTTCATGCTTTAATCCAATTAATGGCATAATGGAAAGACCAAGACCTGCTTTTACCGCCTGTTTAACCGCCTCATTCGAAGTCAATTCAAGTTTTCGTTCGAGCTTGACTTGATTTTTTTTTAGAAATTGTTCCATTTGCTGTCGTGTTCCAGAACCCTGTTCACGCAAAATCAAGGGATACCTTGCTAAATCAGGAACGGCTAGTTTATGATTATTGGAAAACGTATGATCACCTATTAAATACAAGGAATTATCAAGTAAGTTGATGGAATCAACGCTTAAGCGTTCCGGAAGAATAGAAACTAAGGCGAAATCAATTTCGTTACGACCTAGGCTATCCACCACTAATTCTTTATTCGTTACATCCATTTGCAAATCTACACCAGGGTTAGCATCCAAAAATGGTTTTAAATAAAATGGGATTACATACTTACCTGTTGAAACTACGGAAAGTTTTAATGTTCCAGTAAGTGCGCCTTTAAATTGCAATGCTTTGTGTTTTAGTAAGTCCGCTTGAAAAAGTATTTCTTTCGCAGATTCAGCCACCTCTTTACCAAAGGCGGTAATGTGAATTCGTCTAGAAATGACTTCAAATAATGGGATTTCAAATTGGTCTTGAAAATTTTTCAATTGAATTGAAACCGCGGGTTGAGTCATATGTAAATACTCAGAAGCTCTTGTAACACTCTGATATTCAACAACTTTTACAAATACATTTAATTGACTCAAGGTATAGTTCATAAGTTTTAATTATATCATATATCAAATATATAAATAATAATATATATATAAAAGAATACATCTTTGCTGAAAAATTAATCACCATGAGAATAACTATTGCAAAAGGAGATGGAATCGGTCCAGAAATTATGGACGCAACCTTACAAATTTTAGAAGCCGCGGGTGCGGATTTACAAATTGACGAAATTCAAGTTGGAGAGCAGGTATATCTTTCGGGAAATACCGCAGGAATTTCTAAAGAAAGCTGGGATGTAATCCGAAAAAACAAAGTCTTTTTAAAAGCTCCGATTACTACGCCACAAGGAGGTGGATACAAAAGCTTGAATGTTACCACGCGTAAGTTTCTCGGCTTGTATGCCAATGTAAGGCCATGTAAAAGTTTGCATCCGTTCGTACAAACAAAACACCCCATAATGGATGTGGTGATTGTTCGAGAAAATGAGGAAGATTTGTACGCGGGAATTGAACACCAACAAACAGACGAAGTGGTTCAATGCTTAAAGTTGATTAGTAGACCAGGGTGCGAAAAAATCGTACGTTATGCCTTTGAATATGCCAAGCAACAAAACCGAAAAAAAGTAACGTGTTTTACAAAGGATAACATCATGAAACAAAGTGATGGCTTATTCCATAAGGTGTTTGATGAAATTGCTGCAGAATATCCAGAAATAGAAAATGAACATTGGATTATCGATATCGGTGCGGCTAAATTAGCCGATACCCCGGAAGCATTTGATGTTATCGTCATGCCAAATTTATATGGTGATGTATTGAGTGATGTTGCCGCGCAAATTACAGGCAGTGTAGGACTCGCCGGTTCATCAAATATCGGTGAAGAATGTGCCATGTTTGAGGCCATCCATGGATCCGCGCCACGCAGAGCGGGACAAAATCTTGCAAATCCGTCAGGGTTACTACAAGGAGCAATCTTAATGCTCATTCATATTGGACAAACAGACGTTGCGGAAAAAATTCAAAATGCTTGGTTAAAAACGCTAGAAGATGGAGTTCATACCTATGATATTTTCAAAGAAGGAATTAGCCAAGAACAAGTCGGGACGAAGGAATTCGCTGAAGCTGTAATTTCACGTCTGGGTCAAACGCCAAGCACCCTCAATGCTGTTTCTTATGACTCAAGCTACCAAATGAAGCTACCAACCTACGAACGCAAAGCGCCAAAAACAAAAACACTCGAGGGTGTTGACCTCTTTGTTCATTGGGCAGGCAGTAATCCAGATGAACTTGCAGAGTCAATTAACAGATTAAATCATAATGGCATTCAATTATCAATGATTACTAATCGTGGTATTAAAGTTTGGCCAGATGGTTTTAGAGAGACGTTTTGCACAGACCATTGGAGATGTAGATTCAAAGGTGCTGATCAAAAACTATCAAAAGCGAACATAATTTCTCTACTTGCGCTTGCAGAAGAACTTAAAATTGATGTGATCAAAACTGAAAATCTATACGCTTTTGATGGGGTGCCGGCCTATTCA
>JAIXRD010000169.1 GCA_027485365.1 Cryomorphaceae bacterium
AAATGGAATTTCCTTTGTTTGCATTTTCCGCCAAATCGAAGAAATCGACTTGGTACGCGCTTTAATATCGAAATGATACCCTTGCTTTAGAAGTTCATCCTTTATCGGAGACATAAAACGGCGAATGAAACGCGCGCGAACATCTTGCGTAGATTTCAACTTCGTTTCAATTTCATTAAAAACTTCCGGCTCACAATATTTCATGGACAAATCTTCAAGCTCTGTCTTTACTGTGTAAAAACCAAACCGATGCGCTAAGGGAGCATATAAAAACCGAGTCTCTGATGCAATTTTAAGTTGCTTATCCGGTTTCATACTGGATAAGGTCCGCATGTTGTGCAAACGGTCCGCCAATTTAATCAGCACCACCCTGAAATCATCCGAAATGGTTAAAATCATCTTACGGAAATTCTCCGCTTGCACCGAAGCGTTTTCATCAAACACATCCGGGATTTTTGTTAAGCCATCAATAATTCGACGGACCTTAATTCCAAACGCATCCTCAATGTCATCAAGTGAAATATAGGTATCTTCTACTGTATCATGCAATAAGGCACAGGTAATTGCGATGCTATCGAGCCCCATTTCCTCGGCACAAATTCGAGCTACTGAAATGGGATGAAAAATATACAACTCTCCCGATTTACGTCGATCATCTTTGTGCGCTTCGAGGGCCATATCAAAAGCCTTTCGAATCAACTTTGTATCCTCGCGGGAGCGATCTTTTACCGAACGGAGTAAGCCTTTAAACGCTGCTAAAATCGCAATGCGTTCTTCTTCGACGTTATATGCTCCAGGTAACTGACTCATAACTAATCTATTGCAGGAAGCAATTGTGTTCTTACCTCACCAAAGCCAATGCGCACATTCCCATTTGTACAATGTCCTTTCATGATTACGGTATCATAATCTTGAATAAACTTACGCTGCGAACCATTGCTCAAAGTAAGTGGTTTTGTTCCTTTCCACGCTAACTCAAGCATAGAACCGTAAGAATCCGGTGTAGGACCTGAAATCGTACCCGATCCCATTAAATCCCCGCAACGAATATTACAGCCATTCACTGTGTGATGGGCTAATTGCTGCGCCATATTCCAATACATGTATTTGAAATTAGATAAGCACACGCGATCGGCTGCACCATCCTTTGGTTGAATAAAAACTTCTAAATTAATGTCGTAGGATTTCTTTCCTTCAAATTTCAAATACGACAACACTTCGGGTTCTTGAACTGGCGTATCAACCGCAAAGGGCTGAAGTGCATCTAAAGTCACAATCCAAGGCGAAATTGAAGACGCAAAATTCTTTGCTAAAAAAGGTCCTAGCGGCACATACTCCCACTGTTGAATATCTCTAGCAGACCAATCATTGAACAGGCTTAATCCAAAAATGAAATCTTCGGCTTCAGCAGTTGAGATTCGTTCTCCTAGGGGTTTTCCATCAAAGGTGTAGAATCCCATTTCTAATTCAAAGTCAATGCGGGCAGAAGCCTCGAATGTAGGGTTTTCACCTTCGACCTTTGTTTGTCCTTTTGGGCGTACCACGGGAACCTCAGAGGTAATAATTGAACTTGATCTCCCATGATATCCAACCGGTAACCATAACCAATTCGGAAGTAAGGCATTTGCTGGGTCTCTAAACATCATCCCAACATTGGTAGCGTGTTCTTTACTAGAATAAAAATCCGTGTAATCTCCAATGGCTACAGGAAGCAAGAGTTGTACGCGGTCTGCAGAATAAAGCACTTCCATGCAATCTTCTTCATGTCCTTGCAATTCCATATTGCCTTCAGCGAACAGCGATGAAATTCGATTTCGTAAATTCCGTAGGGGTAATTTACCGTATTTCATGAGTGCATTTAAGGAAGAATTATAAAAATCCGTAGATTTAAATCCAAGTTCTTTGAAGTACCCTTTATCATTCAATGCCGCGAGGTTAATGATCTTATCCCCTATTCGAGTGGCTACAAAGGGTTCATCTTGCACGAGAAACCCAACACCAAAGGGAATGTTTTGAATTGGAAAATCCGAATCTTCGTTAACGTGTATCCAAGAAACTAAGTCGGGATTATTTGCTGAAATCATAGCGATTGAAATAAGATATTGATACTAGAAAATAGGGAATTACACATTAAATCTAAAGTGCATGATATCACCGTCGGCAACCACATACTCTTTCCCTTCTACTTTAAATTTTCCTGCTTCTTTCACAGCAGATTCAGAACCATAGGTTACGTAGTCATCATATTTCATGACCTCCGCACGAATGAAGCCTTTTTCAAAGTCAGAGTGAATAACCCCAGCCGCTTGTGGCGCAGTAGATCCTTTGTAAATTGTCCATGCACGAACTTCTTTTACACCCGCGGTGAAATACGTTTGCAAATTAAGTAAAGCATAGGCTGAACGAATCAAGCGATTAACACCCGGCTCATCAAGTCCAAGCTCATCAAGAAACATCTTACGTTCGTCGTACGTTTCAAGTTCGGTAATGTCCGCTTCGATTTTTGCTCCGATAATTAGTACTTCAGCGTTCTCATTGGCTACCGCCGCTCGAACCTGATCAACGTACGCGTTACCTGAAAGCACAGAGGCCTCGTCTACGTTGCACACATACATGACCGGTTTAGAAGTAATCAAATTAAACCCTTTAATCACTTCCATATCACTTGCATCGAAACCTAAACCTCGTACAGAAATACTTTGTTCAAGACCCTCTTTAATTTTGAGCGCTAATTCGTTTTCTTTCACTGCATCTTTATCACCGGACTTAATAACCCGGGCTAAACTTTGAATTTTCTTCTCGATCGTTTCTAAGTCTTTCAGCTGTAGTTCAATATCAATTATTTCCTTATCACGAATTGGGTTTACGTTGCCATCCACGTGCACAATATTTCCATCATCGAAACAACGAAGCACATGAAGGATAGCATCCGTTTCTCTAATATTCGCTAAGAATTGATTGCCAAGTCCTTCTCCTTTGGATGCGCCTTTTACTAAACCAGCAATATCCACAATTTCCATGGTTGCTGGCACTACGCGTTCTGGATTCACCATGGTTTCTAGTTTCTCCAATCGTGGATCCGGAACCGAGGTGGTTCCGATGTTTGGTTCGATCGTACAAAAAGGAAAATTCGCAGATTGTGCTTTCGCATTCGATAAACAATTAAACAAGGTTGATTTCCCAACATTAGGAAGCCCTACAATTCCACACTTCAATGACATAAAGAAACTATTTTGACAACTCGCATTGTCATGGTTGATAAAATATATATAATATTACGCAAAATTAAGAAATTATCGTGGGACAACAACACATAAAACAACTGCTAACGGGCTTAATCGTGCTATTTCTTTACGCCCATTCGAATGCGCAAAAAGACAGCCTTTTTATTCGCAAAATATACGATGAAGCCTTGTTAAGGGGAAAGGCTTATGAAGACCTAAGGTCTCTTTGTAAAGACATAGGTCCAAGGCTATCTGGAAGCTCGGAAGCTGCTATGTCGATTCGATGGTCAGAACAAAAAATGCGGAATTACGGATTCGATCAGGTATACCTAGAGCCGATTATGGTCCCGCATTGGGAACGCGGAAATCCTGAAACGGCGTGGATAACCTTACCCAATGGAAGCATTGAAAAACTCACTTTGTGTGCCTTGGGTGGGTCTGTTTCCACGAACGGCGTATTGGAAGGTGAGCTCGTACTTTTCAACCACCTAGACGACTTAAAAAAAGCAAACCGTCGTTCAGTCGAAGGCAAAATTGTCTTCATCAATCAAGCGATGAATGCTGCTGAAATCCAAACATTCAAAGCATACGGGGCCTGCTACCCTATTCGCGGGAATGGTGCAATAGAAGGCGGAAGACTTGGCGCAAAGGCTGTAATAATTAGATCGCTTGGATTGCCGAGTGATGATTTTCCACATACCGGAAGTATGAAGTATGAAGATAGTATTCCGAGAATTCCTGCTGCCGCCTTATCTACCAAAGATTCAGATTACTTGGCCTCCTTACTAGGAAGTTCCATCCTCCAAGAGAAGAAGTCAATTATCAAATTAACCTTGGAGATGGATTGTCGGAACTTTCCGGATGAACCATCATTCAACGTGATTGGTGAATTAAAAGGATCAAAATTCCCCAATGAAATCATTACTATCGGAGGTCATTTAGACTCATGGGACCAGGGAGAAGGAGCGCACGATGATGGCGCCGGAGTGATTCATTGCCTGGAGGCATTACGCATATTGAAAACCCTAGGATATAAACCCGAACACACCTTGCGCGTTGTATTTTTCATGAATGAAGAAAATGGGAATATGGGTGGAAAAAGTTACGCGAAATGGGTAAAAGAGAAGAATGAGACACACATTGCCGCATTAGAAAGTGATCGTGGTGGTTTTACACCGAGAGGCTTTGGATGTGATGGAAATGATTCGGTATATGCTAAATTCACCGCATTAGAACCTTTATTCAAACCATACGATCTTCATATTTGGGAAAAAGGTGGCGGCGGTGTGGATATTGGTCCATTAAAAAACGAATTTAAAGACATTACCCTGTTTGGTTTTATCCCGGACTCTCAACGTTACTTCGACTTTCATCACGCGGACAGCGATGTATTTGAATCCGTTAACAAACGAGAATTGGAATTAGGGGCCGCATCAATATCAGCCTTTTTGTACTTATTGGACAGCAAGGTATTTTAGCCCATATTTTTCCTTATTTTTAAAAAAATTAAAACCAATATAACTATGAAAAAATTAATTATTCTATCGGCTGCTTCATTGTTGTTTCTCAGCTATTCTTGCAATGGAAGCACCAAAGGAAACTGGAGCGATGAAGAGAAAACACAACTTCGTTCTCAATTTGAAAAACAACGTTCACAACTCGATAAAATCTTTGGAAAAGAAAATACAAACAAATGGGTTGATTGCGCGATGTTAAAAATGGAAAATCAATTTGAAAATCTTGATGCTGCCGATAAAGATTTAAAAGGCGCAGAGAAAATTGGAGCAGATTGCATTAAGGAAGTAATGGGAATGTAATTTCATTCGCATTTAAACAAAAAAACGCAAGGATCCTTGCGTTTTTTTTTGTTAATAGAACTTTTTGTAATTATTTCCCTTTGTACTCCTTTACAGAAGGACATTGTTTATACTCTTCTTCAAAGTCCTTTAACTCTTCTGGAGTCATGCCTTCGGTCATTTTATTACATTTCTCAAAAGGGACCTGATATTTTTTCGAGGACAAAACCTTCATTTTCTGAACAGGATCTGAAACCCCATTAATTTCTTTCACGGCTTTAATATGAATGTCTGCACATTCACAAACCTTGGATTTACATGAGCTAAGGACGACCAGTGATAGTCCAATAAAAAACAGATTTTTCATATTATTTTACTGCTGGCAATTGGTCTTCACCAGACTGGGAAATTGCACTTTTCTCTAGGCGTATTTTAGTACCTTCAGAAGAGATCAAAACCGTAGATTCTGCAATTTCTAATATTTTACCGTGGATTCCACCAATGGTAACCACTTTATCTCCCGGCTTCATTCCTTCTCTGAACTTCTTAAGTTCTTTTTGTTTCTTGGCTTGTGGTCGTATCATAAACAAATAGAAAATTGCAATCATTGCAACAATCATAATCAACGAACTCATTGAACTTCCTCCTCCCATGTTATTTTATTTTAGCTTTTATGATCAACACTTTAGTAGACGGTGTTGTATTCGTCATTATCGTTACTGACTTTGTAACTTCTTTCGAAGATACATTGGCTGTATTTACTTTAGCAATAATTTTAGTTGACTCTCCAGGCTGAATTGGTTCAGAAGGTTTATCCGCAACAGTACAAGAACACGAAGGACGAACCTCACCAAAAACCAAGGGGTGATCTCCAGTATTCTTAACGGTAAATACCGCTCGAATAACTTCTCCCTTCACAACGGTACCCGCATCATAAACTTCGTTCACTTCTAGGGTTGTTTTTTCACCAATTTCAACGGCATCTCCTTCGCTAGAACAAGCAAACAAGAGCGCGATAGCCAATAATGCAATTATATTCTTCATATGTTTAATCTAATAATCCTCTTCCGGTTTTAACTAGGCGTTTTTCAGCCTTAAATTTCTCAACAATTTTATCTAAAATTCCATTGATAAAGATATTACTTTTTGGAGTACTATAGAATTTCGAAATCTCGATATACTCATTTAAAGTAACCTTGGATGGAATACTTTGAAAATATAATAATTCTGTTATTCCCATTTTAAGCAGCACCAAGTCCATTTTTGCGATCCGCTCCGTCTCCCAGTTGTCCACCATTTCTGTAATGAGGACGTCATACTCCGCATTGTTTTGAATCGTTTTACGCAACAAATCATGCACAAAAGTAGATTCATCAGCAGGATCCTTGTACAAGGGCATCGGAATAAAATCCTCCCCAGGATTCATAGTTTTTATAGATTTAAGCACCATCGAACAACATAAATCCAAATCATCCATCCAATAAATGCTCTTTTCGTCGAAAAAGTTATAAAGCCACGGTGAATTTGCAACAGAATCTTTGAACAGTTGAAGCATAAAGTTCCGATCAATTTCGTATCCAGATTCCTCATTGCTCATGTAAAGCACATACGCTTCAGATTCCAAAACGGAATTGAACATTTTACGAAACATTTCTTGAGCCTCCGCGCCCATCCAATTCACCTTTCGTTTTTTGACAATCTCATGTAATTCTTCTGAATTCGAAAGTTGATTAACTAATTGATTATCAACAAAACGCATGTTCGGATTTAAATCTTCAGATGTCGGTCGTAACTTTTTCTTACGATCCTCCATTTTATTTTCTGCCGCACGATTCAATTGCTCAAAGGTTAACAACAAGTATAAATACATGTCGTACATCCGATCCAAAGAAACATTCAGTTCTTTGTCTGTTTTAATAAAATCCTGTTCATTGCTCTGAAAATGTGCATAGAGCAACTGCAATACTTTTATCCGTAAATGCCTTCTATTTAGCATAAATTATAAATTCAACCCCCCTTTACGTTCTATTCGTTCTTCAGCCATTCGATTTGCGATTTGGTAGGTCGGAACCGCTTCATTTTTGGATCGTTCCAAAATCTGATAAATCGTTTGATAAATTTCTTCGGCCTTCGTGTGTGCCCAGTCTAAACTCATACCAGAAACCTCGGAAAAACAATTGATAACTCCTCCTGCATTGATCGCATAATCCGGAGCATACAAGATTCCTTTATCCATAACTGCCACACCGTGTTTTTGCTCTTCCGCTAACTGGTTATTTGCTGCACCTGAAATAATGCTGCAAGACAAGCGAGCCAAAGTATCATCATTTATGGTAGCACCCATAGCGCATGGTGCATAAATGTCCATCGGCACATCATATATATCACTAGGAGCAACAACTGTCGCACCATAGGTATCCGCTACGTTTCTTAAGGTAGCTTCATGAATATCCGTTATAAAAACCTTAGCGCCTTCCGATGTTAAATGTTTTACCAAATATTGACCAACATGCCCTACGCCCTGAACAGCTACAGTCTTTCCTTCCAAGCTATCGCTCCCAAATTGCATCTTCGCACATGCTTTCATCCCCATATAAACTCCATATGCGGTTACTGGAGACGGGTCGCCACTTTTACCCGGTAAACCAACGACATAATTTGTTTCTTTGCTCACATGCACCATATCTTCTGGAGAAATCCCCATATCTTCTGCGGTAATATATTTTCCAGATAGGCTATTAACAAACTGGCCAAACCTTCTTAACAAGGCTTCAGATTTCATGGTACGGGAATCACCGATAATCACGGCTTTTCCTCCCCCTAAATCCAATCCGGAAATAGAGTTCTTGTAGGTCATTCCGCGGGACAAGCGCAATACATCATTCAATGCATCCGCTTCATTGTTATACATCCACATACGCGTTCCTCCTAGTGCCGGTCCAAGTACCGTATTGTGTATTGCAATTATTGCTTTAAGTCCTGTTTTAGCATCATTACAAAAAAGCACTTGTTCGTGCCCCATTTTTGTTAGTTGAACCAAAATACCATCAACGCTCGTTGATGCTGAAATTGAGTTGGTTGTATTCATGCCTTAAAATTGAATTAGAAACGTTTATTTAAATAGTACCTTTGTACCAGTTTCGACGGCAAAAATAGAAAATAAATCCCATGAAGTCTCTACGGAGTTTGAACAAATATTTTATCACCTACAAATGGCGATTCTTATTAGGAATCATCTTTACGGTCATTAGTAATTACTTTGCAGTTAAAATGCCTAAGTATGTGCAAGTTTCAATCGACGGCTTGCAAAAAACCGGCGTAAGCACCCAATTAAACGATGCGCTGTGGTTGTCCTTAAAGATTGGAGGACTGTATTTATTACTATCTGCTACTAAAGGTTTTTTTCTGTTCTTGATGCGTCAAACCATCATTGTTATGTCACGCTGGATTGAATTCGATTTAAAACAATCCATTTACAGGCATTATCAAACCTTAGACACCGATTTTTATAAACGAAATCGCATTGGCGACTTAATGAACCGAATCTCGGAAGACGTAGGTCAAGTACGCATGTATCTTGGCCCAGGTGTCATGTATACCATTAACCTGCTGGTTCTTACTATTTTCAGCTTATATCAAATGGCACAAATCAGTGGAAAACTCACACTGTTCGCACTTATCCCATTACCATTCATGTCCTTAATCATATATAAAGTATCCAATAAAATCAACAAGGCAAGTAAAAGTGTACAAGAAGAGCAATCCCATATATCAACCCTCGCACAAGAAACTTTTTCCGGCATTCGCTTAATTAAAGCCTACAGCCAGTTTGGTCCAAGCAGTGACCGAATGGAGCGTGCAGCGAATTCATACCGAGAAAAAAGCATGAAACTCGTTTTAATTAACGCCTTATTTATGCCAACCATTATGTTACTTATTGGATTAAGCACCTTGCTTGTAATCTATGTTGGTGGGTTATTGACAGAAACACATCAGCTTAGCTTAGGAGGAATTGTAGCGTTCATTTTTTACGTCAACAATTTAACTTGGCCATTCGTTTCCATTGGATGGGTAACTTCCATTATACAGCGCGCTGAGGCTTCACAACAACGCATCAATGAGTTTTTAAATACAAAGCCAAGCATAGTCAATCCAAGCGAAGAGGCCTTCGACTTACGCGGTGATATTGAGTTCAAACATGTGAGTTTTACGTATTCAAATACGGGTATAAAAGCTCTTAAAGACGTGAATTTTGTGATTAAATCCGGTCAGCATTTGGGAATCTTAGGTAAAACGGGAAGTGGAAAATCAAGCATATTGCACTTAATCGGACGACAATTTGATCCCAATGAAGGGGTTATACAAATCAACCATCAAGCGCTTAACACCATTAATTTACAGGATTACCGCTCGCAAATCGCCGTAGTTCCACAAGAAGTGTTTTTGTTTTCAGATACCATTAGAAATAATGTTGCCTTTGGAGCACATGAGCACGTTTCAGATGAGGCAATTATTAGTGCGCTTACCCGATCGCATGTTTGGCATAACATAGAAGAATTTCCGGACCGATTGGATACTCAACTTGGCGAACTTGGAGTTAATTTAAGTGGCGGACAAAAACAACGAATCAGCATTGCCCGAGCGTTGATTAGAAATCCAAGGTTATTACTCATGGATGATTGCCTATCTGCAGTTGACACGGAGACCGAAGAGATTATTCTGAATGAACTGCGCTTACTCCCCCAAGCCCCCAGTATTGTCATGGTAAGCCATCGAATCTCAACCTTACGGAATTGCGAACAAATCATTGTCTTGGAAGATGGAGAAATCATGGAGATGGGAAGTCCAGAAGAACTGATGAAGCTGAAAGGAGCGTACTATGAAACTTACCTTCAACAGTTAAACGAAGATCAGGCTTAAGGGAATGAAACGCATTGGATTAATTTCAGATACACACGGCTATCTGGGCGCTGATGTCTGCACGTACTTAGCAGATGTTGATGAAATTTGGCACGCAGGAGACATTGGAACCTTGGCCGTATTAGATAAAATCCGAACTATGAAACCGTGCCGGGTGGTATACGGAAATATAGATGGGGCAACACTCAGAAATGAAACGAAGGTTTTGGAAAGCTTTGAAATCGAAGGACTCAAAGTGTGCATCACACACATTGCCGGTCGTCCCGAAAAATTAGCAGATTCCATCAAAGAACTTATAACGCTAGAAAAACCAGGCCTATTCATTTGCGGGCATTCCCACATCACCTTGGTTAAATATGTTAAGGAACGGAACCTCCTATGGATGAATCCGGGCGCTTGTGGCATAAAAGGATTTCACAAGGCACGAACTTTACTTAGATTTACTATTGAAATGGGGAAATGTAAAGACCTGGAATTGATTGAATTAAATCGTTATCCTTCCCATGAAGACAACCAAGCGCTAGCCGAATAGGCATACTGCTCGCCCGACTCCATTTGCTTAAGAATTACCATTCCTTTTTGACGTTCCTCTTCTCCGTAAAATAATACCCACTTCACTCCTTTATCGTTGGCATATTTGAGTTGTTTTTGCAACTTGGCTTGCGAAGGATAAACCTCTGCAATCTTACCCAAATCTCTTACGGCATTAGCCCAAATGGCACATTGATCCGCCTCTTCCTCCGAAAAATTCAAAAACAATACGTCTGGTCCACTGCTTAAATCAGCAGGGAACAAGCCAAGGGTTTCCATAATATCATAAATACGATCAGCCCCAAATGAAATTCCGACGCCTGATAAGCCTTTTACACCAAACAGTCCAGTTAAATCATCATATCTTCCACCACCGCAAATACTGCCCATCTCTACCTCATGCGCTTTCACTTCAATAATCGCTCCGGTGTAATAGTTCAAGCCACGCGCTAAGGTCACGTCTAATTCTAATTGTCCTTTTTTCAAGGGATTATCCTTGAACTTACTGTGAATATAGCCCAACTCCTCCAATCCTTTCATGCCGATTTCACTCTGCGAAAGAAACGTAGAGAGAAAAGAAATTCGCTCTTCAAAGGAACCTTTCAATTGAAACAAAGGTTTTATTGAATCAACCAAGGACGAATCGAATCCTTTGTCCATTAACTCGTTAATAACACCGTCTTCACCGATTTTATCCAACTTATCTAAGGCTACGGTAAGTTGTATCAATTGATCGGAAGCATTGCACACTTCTGCGATTCCACTTAACACTTTTCGATTGTTCAGTTTGATGGTAAATCCGGGTAAATTTAAGGTGCTAAGCACCTGATCAATCACCTGAATAAGTTCCACTTCATTACGCAAGGAGTCGCTACCCACCACATCCCCATCGCATTGATAAAACTCTTGATAACGTCCATGCTGCGGACGATCAGCTCTCCATACCGGCTGAATTTGATACCGCTTAAAGGGAAAACTAAGTTCGTTTTGATGCTGAACTACAAAGCGCGCAAAGGGTACTGTAAGGTCGTAGCGCAAGGCTTTTTCTGACAGTGAATTCGCAAACCGAGGCAGGTTATCTGAAGCAAGGGCTTCTAAATCTGCTTTGCGTACTTTTTCCCCAGAATTTAGGATGCGAAAAATCAAACGATCTCCTTCATCGCCATATTTACCCATCAAGGTAGTCGACAATTCAAAACTAGGAGTTTCAATGGGTTGATAACCGAAGCGATGAAAGGCATCGGAGATTGTCGAGAAAATCAACTTACGTTTAAGCACATCATTCGGAAGGAAATCTCTTGTACCTTTTGGAATTGCTGGTTTTTGACTCATAGTGTTTTTTCTCGGTATAAATCTAACATCATGCCATCGGATAAGCCCATTTTCGGTACATAAATTTGATCTAGCCCAAGGGACTGCATCATGTTGATATAGATTTCCATGGCG
Source organism: Cryomorphaceae bacterium (assembly GCA_027485365.1). Taxonomy (GTDB): domain Bacteria; phylum Bacteroidota; class Bacteroidia; order Flavobacteriales_D; family Crocinitomicaceae; genus UBA952. The sequence goes on from JAIXRD010000169.1 coordinate 11,918, forward strand.
GGACCAATGACATCTGCACGGTCTGGTTTAATCTTGAATTGATAAATTCGCTCGTCGATACTAAGCGGCTCCAATTGCGCTCGAAGTGTTATCATTTCAGACAATTCAACCGGCGTTTTATCTTGCTTTCCAAGGACTTTATGCACGCTGTTGATGGTTCCTCCGGATCCAAATACACGGGCTGGCTTGAACGGCAATATTTCCGATGCCAACCATTCATGCACTTCATCCCAAGAATTTTTGGAAACTTTATTTTTTAAGAGTCGAACACTGCCGATTTGAAAGGACTTCGCTGCATGCACTTTGTTATCTTGAAACAAGGTGATTTCCGTACTACCCCCACCAACATCAATCAGCACGTAGTTCATTTTTAAGTCAGGGATTAACTGAAAGGTAAGATAAACTAATTCCGCCTCTTCCTTACCTGTAATCACCTCCAGTGTGATTCCGATTTCTTTCTTTACGCGTTGAATAATTTTTTTTGCGTTGGAACTATCTCGCATGGCTGAAGTCGCCACAGCACGATAATCCGATACGCCATAAAAATCAAGATAATTCTTAAAAATTCGCATTCCTTCGATGAATTTCTCGATTTTCTCATCGGAAATTTTTCCTTTTTCAAACACCTCCTCACCCAAGCGAACAGGCAGTCGCAAATACGCTATTTTTGAATAATGCCATATTCCAACGGGTTTAGTGACTTCTCCCACCAAAACACGCATCGCATTAGAACCCACATCGATTGCACCAAGTTTCATAAATACAAAAGTAGAAAACCTTATCTTTGTGGCGCTAAAAATCAGTGAAAAAGACAAGCTTAATATTCGAAAACAGTGAAGAGCCCATGTCAGGAGGCTTTTTATTATCCGATCCATTTCAAGGCGACCCATTTTTCGAGCGGTCGGTAGTGTATTTATGTCAGCATGATGCGGAAGGAACCTTTGGATTTGTGCTTAACAACCCTTTGGCCTTAAATCTACATGACATTATTGAACGTCAAGACTTAAAAGACCATGCATTGTTTATCGGTGGACCCGTTGCAAAAAACCAACTCTTTTTCCTCCATAACCTGGGAGAAACCATTGCAAATTCCTTGCCTTGTGGTCAGGGGATTTATTTCAGTGGAGATTTTGAATCACTCGTAGAATATTTAGATGCAAACGGATACGATGCTATTCAGCTTAAATTTTTCGTTGGATATAGCGGATGGGATGAAAATCAGCTTGAGGAAGAAATTAAAGAACACAGTTGGATTGCTGCGAATAACATACCGTTAAGCTTCGTCTTTGAAGAAAACCATCAAACCCTGTGGAAAGCGTGCATGGAACTACAAGGATCAAAATTCAAAATGATCGCCAATTTCCCAAAAAATCCGAACGAAAATTAGGCGCAGATGCGTAAATCTTAGATTTTAAGTGTACCTTTGCACCCTTGAAATACGATCGACGTTCGGAATTCGATCAATTATTTAACCCTTTCAATGGCCGAACACATTGAAATACAAACATTTACAGCCACATGGCAAAATCTAACAAAAAAGAAATCGCATCGCACGGAAGTGCAGATTTCGATTGGGAAGCGTTATCCTTAGACGGATATAACCAAATTCAACGTTCTGAGTTATCAGACAAGTACGAGAAAACCTTAACTTCAATCAATGAGAAAGAAGTAATTCAAGGTACTGTTGAAATGATTACTAAGAAAGAAGTAATCGTAAACATCGGATACAAATCAGAAGGTGTTGTTGCAGCGAATGAGTTCCGTTACAATCCGGACTTAAAAGTTGGCGACACCGTTGATGTGTACGTTGAAGTACAAGAAGACAAAACTGGTCAGTTGATCGTTTCTCACCGCACCGCACGTATGCACAGTGCATGGATTCGTGTGAATGACGTATTACGCAGTGGTGAA